>JAEUJR010000536.1 GCA_016793585.1 Archangium sp. | reverse complement strand
CCGGAGCAGTCGGTGCACATGCCGAGCGGGTTGTTGAACGAGAACGACGCCGGCGTGAGATCGGGGAACGAGAGGCCGCAGTGGTGGCAGGCGTTCAGCTCGCTCATCGTGCGATCGGCCTGCTTGTCGGCGCTCTCGTCGGTGACGATGAGCACGCCTTTGCCCTCCTTGAGCGCGTTCTCGACCGAGTCGGTGAGTCGCGGCCGCAGGTCGGGCTTGAGCACGAGGCGATCGATGATCAGCTCGATGTCGTGCTTCGACTTCTTGTCGAGGCTGATCGAGTCCTCCAGCGAGCGCACCTTGCCGTCGATACGTGCGCGGCTGTACCCACGGCGCTGGGCGTCGACGAGCAGGTCCTTGTGCTCACCTTTTCGGTTCACGACGATGGGCGCGAGCAGCTGCAGCTTCGAGCCCGGCTGCAGCTTCATGATCTCGTCGACGATCTGCTGCGCCGACTGCTTGCCGACCTTGCGGCCGCAGTTGTGGCAGTGCTGCACGCCCATGTTCGCGAAGAGCACGCGCAGGTAGTCGTGCACCTCGGTGACGGTGCCGACGGTCGAGCGCGGGTTGTTCGACGCCGCCTTCTGCTCGATGGAGATCGTCGGCGAGAGGCCGCGAATGGTGTCGTACTTGGGCTTCTCCATCTGCCCGAGGAACTGGCGCGCGTAGGCCGACAACGACTCGACGTAGCGCCGCTGGCCTTCGGCATAGAGCGTGTCGAACGCGAGCGACGACTTGCCCGAGCCAGACACGCCGGTGAAGACGACCAGCTTCTTCTTGGGGATCTCGAGGTTGACGCCCTTGAGGTTGTGCTCGCGGGCGCCGCGGACGGTGATCACTTCCGGTTCAGCCATGGGGAGGGAGTCCTAGCGGCAGAGAGACGAGTTCGCCCGCCGTTGTGTCGGAACAGATGTTCAGGGTCAACGACGAAGAAGGGTGAGCGCCCGGCCGAAGGGGTTGCTACCCACCCGCCGCATGGAGCGCGTTCGACGGTGGCCGGCGTGGGTGGGGGTCTTCGCGGCCGCCTTCGACAACTTCGCGATGACGCCGCTGGTGCGGGCGATCGCGACGGATCTGAAGGTCGAGCTGGCCGAGGCCACCGCCGTCGCGACCGCGTACTACCTGGCCTACGGGTTGATGCAGGTGCCGTGGGGCATGGCCTCGGAGCGCCTGGGCCGCGTGACGGTGATGCGCATCGGCATGGTGACGGGAGCGCTGGGCTCCCTCGCGTCGGTGTTCTCGACCTCGCTCGACGGCTTGCTCATCGCGCGCTTCATCACGGGCGCCGGCATGGCGGGCATCGTGCCGTCGGTCATCGCGTGGATTGGTGACGTGCTGCCCGAGAACGAGCGGCCGGGTGCGGCGATGGAGATGAACTCGGTCTACGCGATCGGCTCGGCCTCGGGCGTGCTCGGTGCGGGCGTGATGGCTGACGCGGTCGGGTGGCACCTCGGGTTCGGCGTGGCGGGCGTGTTCGCGCTCGTCTCGTTGCTCGCGACGACTCGGCTCTTTGCGCCGCGGGCTCCAGCGAAGCCGGGCAGTGTGCTCGCGGCGATCTCGGTCACCGCCGTTCGACGGCTCGCGATCATCGGCTTCGTCGAAGGTGGCGTGTTGTTCGGCCTCTTCGCGTTCCTCGCGCCGACGTTGCTGCGCGCGGGCGTCTCGGCGTCACTGACGGGCCTGCTCATCGCGGGGTACGGCCTCTCGGTCGTCGTCTGGTCACGCATCGCCAAGCGCATGTCGGGCAAGGTCTCGGTGCCGCGCGCGATGTCGTTCGGCGGAGCGCTCCTCGTCGCGAGCTGGGGCGCCGTCTCACTGAGCCCTGGGCCCGTGGGCGTCGTCTTCGCAGCGTGTGCGATGGGCGCCACCATCGTGCTCTTCCACTCGAACCTGCAGGTGTGGGCCACGCTCGCCGCGCCGCAGTCTCGTGGGCCTGCCATCGCCTTCTTCTCGGGCAGCCTCTTCGTCGGCGCCTCGGTCGGCAGCCGGCTGGCGAGGCCACTCTTCGATGCGGGCAACGTGAGCCTGCTCTTCGGTGCGGGTGCGGCGGTCGCGGCGGTGGTCGCCATCGTCTCGGTGCTCGCGCGTGAGCGCAGCTTGCGGAGCGCCTAGCCCTCCTTCGGTCGCGCGCGGGTCAGCTCGGTCGGCTCGTAGTAGGGCCGGTCGCCGAGCGCGTCGACCCGGTTCCAGAAGGCTGCTCCAGCGGCGAGCCCGTTGGCGAGCTTGTCGGCCGTCTGCCGCCACATCGCCCATGAGTCGGGGTGCAGACGAAGCGCCTCGCGCAGCGCCACTTCGGCTTCGTCTCGACGGCCGTCGCGCTGAAGCGCCTGCCCGAGGCGGAACTGGGCGTGGGCCTGCGCAACCGCTGTGTCGGGAGTCTTCAGCCGCCCCATCGCTGCCTGATCGACGTGCTGACTGTGGGCTCCACGAATGGCCCAGTCGCGCACCGCCTCGAGATAGGCGGCCTTGGCAGCGTCTCGTTCGGCGCGCGCCGCGTCTGGGAGAACGAAGGTCTGCCGGTTCATGGTGCGGAAGGTGTCGGTCATTCCAGCCGGCTCGGTGGCCGAACGATCTGCCCGGCCTCGTCGATCCACACCGCTTGGGGAACGTTCACGAGGTTGAACCGTTCGGCGGTCAGATGATCGCGGTCGATGACGCACGGGAAGTTGGGAGCGGCGGCCTCGAGCCACGGGCGAGCGGCATCGGCGTGATCGAGGGCGACGGCGAACACCGTCATTCCGTGCGCGCGCACCGCCTCGTGGAGCGCCCGCCAATTCGGCAGCTCGGCGCGGCAGCCACACCACGACGCCCAGGTGACGAGGAAGACCTTGCGCCCCCGATGATCCGACAGGCGATGGAGGCGCCCCTCGAGATCCGGAAGCTCGAGCTCGGGAGCCGCGCCCGACGTCAAGCGTGCAGCGACGTGTGAGGCGCTCTCACCGAAGACCCACAGATCGCTCGCAGCGCTCCGGGCGAGGGGCCAGCCCGCCGAGCGCCAGAGAGCCGCCGCGTCGATGCACTCACCGTCGATCAGAGGCAGGTTCCGCGGCACGGGAAGACAGCTGTCGTCGCGGCACAGGCCGTGCGGTTTCCACGACCACCCGGTGGCTCGCTCGAGCTCGTCGCGGTCGAGCCACAGGTGATCTCCTTCCGCACGGGCACGCGCCAGGCGGGTGTCTCGGGTGTCGTGAATCAGTCTGGTCATGCCCCCTTCTTGCCGAGGCCCAGCGCGACGCGCCTGCCTGAGTCTCGCGAAGGCTTGCCTGATTCTCTTCAGGTCAACACAATCGGAGCATGCGAGCCCGGGCTTCATTTGCGCAGCTCCGACGGCTGGTCGCGCAGGCGCAGCAGCTCTTCCCGACGCCGAGACCGCGTTCTCCAGAGACGATCACGCCGCGCCCTGGCGTGTTCCTGCTCCGGCAGGAACGAACCTCCGTGTTTGAGGCCAGCATCTGTGACCCGATGCTCTGCCTGATTCTCCAGGGCTGCAAACAGCTCGAGTTCGGCGACGAGGACTTCACCCTGCGCGCCGGAGAGTGCGCGGTCGTCAGCCACGACTTGCCCATTTGGAGCCGCGTTCGTGACGCTCCGTATTTGGTCGTGTTGTTCAGCCTCGAGCTCGAGGTGCTGCGTGACCTGTATGCCGAGCTGGGCGAGCTGCGGACACCCGCCGCGACGCCGCACGCCGTGACGGCCCATGCGGCCGACGCGAACCTGCTCGACGTGGTCTCTCGTGCGCTCGCCCTCACCGGCTCCGAACGTGACGCGCGCGTGCTCGGAGCGGCGGTCACTCGCGAGCTGCACTACCGCCTCGCGGTCTCTCCGCTGGGGCTGATGCTGCGGTCGTTGAGTCGCTCCGACAGTCAGGAGAGCGCGGTGGCCCGGGCGGTGGCGATGCTGCGAAGAGACTTCCGCTCCCCGATGGTGATCGAGTCGCTCGCTCGCGCCGTCGGCATGAGCACCTCGTCGTTCCACAAACACTTCAAGGCGGTGATGGCGTCGTCCCCGCTCCAGTACCAGAAGAGCCTGCGGTTGCTCGAAGCGCGTCGCCGCCTCACCTCGGGCGCGGCTTCGGTCACGTCGGTCGCGTTCGAGGTTGGGTACGAGAGCCCCAGTCAGTTCAGCCGCGAGTACCTGCGGCGGTTCGGAAGGCCGCCCAGCCGCGACGCACTCCGGGGCTGACGGCCCCGCAACCTGCCGAGATCAGACAATCGACGGCCCGAATGTCCCGCGGGGAAGGGCTGGTGCGTTCTCTTCTCCATGAACGCCGAAACCCAACAGCAGATTGAAACCCTCCGGGCCCGCGTCGCCGCTGATCCCCGCACGAAGGCCATCGCGAAGAACCTCAACCTCTCGGTGCAGGACTACGCCGGGCTGGTCGCGCACTTCAAAGTCACCGGCGAGGAGCCGCAGTTCATGGTGGCCAGCGACGAGGTGCTTCGTCAGCACGGAGTGCAGGTGCCCTCCGCGAAGCAGGTCGAGGGCTTCTTGCGCGCCGAGAAGACCGTCATCGAGAAGTCGGGCCGCACCTCGAGCTTCGACGATCTGCCCCGCGTGCAGGTGCGCGAGCAGCCGGCTGCTCCGGCGACGCCCGTCGACCCCAAGCTCAACGACGCGCTCAAGCGGTCGATCAAACGCAACCTTCGCTGAACTCCCCTTTCAACCCCTCACTCACTTCACACTTCAGGAGAATCGCCATGGGCTTCATCGCAGACGGCATCAAGAAGATCGGTCAGGCAATCGGCGGCGCCATCGAGTCCGTTGGCAAGGCCATCTCGGGCATCGCGAAGACCGTCAGCAACATCGCGGGCGCGGTGGGCGACTTCATCAACAACAGCCCCATCGGCAAGTTCCTCTCGGTGATTCCAGGCATTGGATCACTCGTGAGTATGGTGGGGAAAGGCGCCGAGTTGGTCAAAGGCGTCTCTGACACCGTGGCGAACGTGACCGACTTCGCCACCCGCTTCGCGTCGAACCTCGTCAGCAACGGCGCGGGTGCCGCGGCGGGCCTGAGCTCGACGGGCCTCGGCTTCATGGGGGCGGCGGTGCAGAGCTTCGGCTCCATCGACAACCTCGTCGGCTTCTCGCAGGGCCTCGCTCCCGCCTTCCAGGAGCAGCCGGGCATGAGCGAGCTGCAGCAGCAGATCACCCAGTTCGCGCCGTGGAACGTGGCGCAGCTGCTCGCCGCCCGTCACGCCGAG
>JAEUJR010000532.1 GCA_016793585.1 Archangium sp. | reverse complement strand
CGACTGGGCGCAGTCGCTCGGCATGGTCTTCTCGGTGATGCTCTGGGCGCCGTCGTGGGGCGGCATGCTCAACGGTCTGCTCACGCTCCGCGGCGCCTGGAACAAGGTTCGCGAAGACCCCGTGCTCAAGTTCTTCGTCGCCGGCGTGACGTTCTACGGCATGTCGACGTTCGAAGGCCCGCTGCTCAGCATCAAGTCGGTGTCGGCGCTCGCGCACTACACGGACTGGATCGTCGGCCACGCCCACGGTGGCGCGCTCGGCTGGAACGGCCTCATGGCGGCCGGCATGTTCTACTGGCTCGTTCCGCGGATGTACGGCACCCAGCTGTACTCGAAGAAGACCGCTGACGCCCACTTCTGGATCGCGACGGCCGGCATCGTTCTCTACATGGTGTCGATGTGGATCTCTGGCGTGAACCAGGGCCTCATGTGGCAGGCGCGCAACGTCGACGGAACGCTCACGTACCCGAGCTTCGTCGAGACGCTCATCGCCATTCGCCCGATGTACGTCGTGCGCTTCCTCGGCGGCACGCTCTACCTGACGGGCTTCCTGCTGATGATCTGGAACCTCATCAAGACCATGTCTGGCAAGACGGCCGTCGTCGCCAGCACCGAGGTCGTCGTCGCCGAAGAGAAGGCCGACCCCGAGGCAGGTACCCTCGTCGACGTTCTCGCTGGCCGCCCGATGTGGTTCAGCATCGTCGGCTTTGGCGCCGCCGTCGTCTTCGCCTTCGTCTCGCTGGTGCCGGCCATCATTCTCGCCATCGCCGTGCTGGTGATTGGTGAAGCGGCCTACGTCATCAACAAGAAGGAGCGCGCGGCCGGCAAGCCGTCGTGGTTCGGCATCATCGAGCGCCGCCCCATGGCCTTCACCGTGCTCGTGCTGCTGTCGGTGCTCATCGGCGGCATCTCCGAGCTCATTCCCACCATCTTCGTGAAGCAGGCCGTCCCGGCGACGGGCTCAGCGCAGAAGCCGTACACCGCGCTCGAGCAGCAGGGCCGCGACATCTACACGCGCGAAGGTTGCTACGTGTGCCACTCGCAGATGATTCGTCCGATGATCGACGAGTACCAGCGCTACGGCGAAGCCTCCCGCGCCGAAGAGTTCATCTACGACCACCCGTTCCAGTGGGGGTCCAAGCGCACGGGCCCTGACCTGCACCGCATCGGCGGCAAGTACCCGAACCTCTGGCACTACACGCACCTGATGGATCCCCGTGCGACGAGCCAGGGCTCGAACATGCCCTCGTACTCGTGGCTGGCCGATGGCCGCATCGATCTCGATCTCGGCAGCAAGAAGCTCGAGCTGATGACGACGCTCGGCGTACCGTACACGCCCGAGCAGATCGCGAACGCGAAGACCGATCAGCAGCTGCAGGGCGCCGCCGTCGCCAAGGACCTCGCCTCGCAGGGCGTCACCGTCGCGCCCGACAGCGAGATCGTCGCGCTCATCTCGTTCCTCCAGCGCCTGGGCCGTGATCAGGGCGTGAAGTACGGCGTCGAGCCGGTGAAGACGACCGAGGTCGTCCCGCCGCCCGCTCCCGCGCCTGCGCCCGCAGCCGACCCTGCAGCCCCTGCGCCTGCGGCTGATCCCGCCGCGCCGGCGCCTGCGGCTCCTGCTCCCGAAGGCGCGCCCGCTGCGGCGCCTGCGGCCAACGGTGGGGGGCGCTGAGCCATGTACAAGCAGTTCTTCGCCAACATGGAGTCGCCGGCGCTGCCGATCTTCGCGCTCGCCGTCTTCTTCTCCGCGTTCCTGCTGATGCTGGCTCGAACGTATTTCTACAAGCGCAAGGGTGACTTCGAACCCCTCGCGTCGATGCCCCTGAACGATGAGACGAAGGAGGTGAAGTCGTGAGCACCGACAACAACAACCTGCGCAAGTACGACGACATTCTCGAGGAGGACAACCACCTGCCGAACTGGTGGCTGGCCATTCTCTTTGGCTCCATCGTCTTCGCCTTCGGCTACTGGATCGCCTTCCACACCACCGACACGTTCCCCAACCCGCCCGTCGTCTACCGAGCCGACGTCGACGCGTTGAAGAAGGCGCGTGCCGCGGCGAACCCAACCTCAGAGGAGGCGCTCACCGCGCTCGCGGCCAGCCCCGACGCCCTCAGCGAAGGCCAGAAGGTGTTCTCGACCACCTGCGCCTCGTGCCACGGCCAGAACGCAGAGGGGCTCGTCGGCCCGAACCTCACCGACAAGTTCTGGATTCACGGCGCGGCCGGGAAGGACATTCTCAAGTCCGTCAGCGACGGCTACCCCGACAAGGGCATGCCGGCGTGGGGCGTCGTCATCGGCGACGCGAAGGCCCGCAACGTCACCGCCTTCGTCCTCTCCATCAAGGGCAAGAACCTGAAGGGCAAAGACCCTCAGGGAGACCCCGTCGAGTAGTCGTCGTGTGGGGCGCTCCGTCGGTCTCGCCGGAGCGTCACACCTGACAGCACGAGCGCACGAGGGGGAGGCCGTCTTATCGCCCCGTGCGCTCGTCGTGTTTTCAGCGTCGCCGTCACCAGAACCCCGCACCCCGTCGGCTGCATCACACCGACGACATGAGCTCCACCATGACTCCGACTCCTCAAGCGCCCGACGAGCCCCACCTTCCATTCCACGTCCCCGCGTCGACGCTGGGCACGATGAAGCCCGACGGCTCTCGCATCAAGATGCACCCGGCCGACGTGAAGGGGAAATGGCTGAACCGGCGGCGGGTCGTCTTCGCGGTGCTGGTCGCGTTCTACGTGATCACGCCGCTGGTGAAGATCGGCGGCAAGCCCGCCATTCAGCTCGATGTCGCCGCTCGCAAGTTCTACCTGTTCGGCGCCACCTTCAACGCCCAGGACTTCTGGATGGTGCTGTTGCTGGTGGTGGGCTTCGCCTTCGGCCTGCTGGCGCTCACGGCGTGGCGCGGCCGCGTGTGGTGTGGCTGGGCATGCCCGCAGACCGTGTTCCTCGAGGGGGTCTACCGGCCCATCGAGCACTTCTTCGAGGGCGGGCGTGAGCAGCGCATCAAGCTCGACGCCGCCCCGTGGACCGGGAAGAAGATCGCGGTTCGGGTCGGCAAGTACGCCACGTTCCTCTTCGTCTCGTTGAACATCGCGCACGCCGCCGCCGCCATCTTCGTGGGGCCGCGGGAGTTCCTCGCGATGATCACCGAGGGCCCCTCGCTGCACCCCA
>JAEUJR010000531.1 GCA_016793585.1 Archangium sp. | reverse complement strand
GGTCCGTGTCCACGCTCCGGCCCCCGTGCGCACCGCGATGACGGGGCGATAGGGCGACCCCGAGTACCCAGTTCCCGTCTGGTACGCGACCGCCACCGTCGTGCCCGACACGGCAATCGACGGCGCGGTGATGGCCTGGAGCGACGTGCTGAGGTTGCCCGACAGCGGCTGTGTCGTGCCGTCGACCCGCTCTCGCACCCAGTTCGCGCCGGCCTTCGTCGCGTACATCACCGTGCCTTCGCGTACGTACACGAGGTGCGGCGTGCCGTTCGCCTCGACGTGCATCGACACGTGCTGGTCGATGACGCCTCCGGTGTTGAAGCCGAGCGCGTCGACGACCTCTGCCTGCAGCGCGCCGTTGACCCGCTCGCCGAAGAAGAGGCCCGGGTGACGAGCCGTCGTCCACGCGAGGAACACGCGGCTCCCGGGCGTCGCGATGGCGCAGGCGCGGCCCACGTCATCCACCGCGGGCAAGACGACCAGCGGGCGGCGAACGAAGGGTGCGATGACGACCTGCAGCGTCGCGGTGCCAGTCGCGCCCCGGTTGTCGGTGACGGTGAGCGTGACGGCGAAGGTGCCGGCGGTCGTGAAGACGTGCGCGGCCGTCGACATCGCCGAGGTCACCGGCATCGAGCCATCGCCGAAGTCGAAGCGCCACGAGACGACGGTGCCGTCGGTGTCGGTCGAGGTCGAGCCGTCGAAGGTGAGCGTGTCGGTCGCCTGCCCCGAGCCCGGCCCCGTGAGGCGAGCGAGCGGAGGCACGTTCATCGTCGACATCGTCACCACGAGCGTGATCGACGCCGAGGCGCTGCGCCCACCCGAGTCCGTCGCCGTGAAGCTGATGGTGTGGGTGCCGACCGAGAGCGACGAGAGGGTGAGCGACGAGCCCGTGCCGAGCGCGCCGTCACGGCTCGAGCTCCAACGCACCGAGGCTCCCGAGAGCGCGCCATCTTCGGCGTCGGCCGCGGTGCCCGTGAAGGTGACCATCGAGCCTGAGGGAACGGTGGTGCCGCTCATCGGCGCGGTGATGGTGACGACCGGCGCCTGGTTCTGCGGCAGCACGTGCACCACGAGCGTGGCCGTGCCGGTGTTGCCGCCCGAGTCGCGCACCACGAGGGTGATGGTGTGGTCGCCTGCCGTGAGTGTCGAGACGGTGAGCGGGCTGCCCGTGCCCAACGCGCCGTCACGGCTCGAGCTCCACGTCAGCGCCATGCCCGAGAGCGCACCGTCTTCGGGGTCGAGGCCGGTGCCAGCGAAGGTGACCGCGCTGCCCTGAAAGACCGTCGGCGACGTGGTGGGCTGCGTGATGGAGGCCACGGGCGGCTGGTTGTTGGGTTGGTTGACCGAGACGGTGACCGAGGCCTGGCCCGTCGCGCCCATCGAGTCGGTTGCGGTGAGCGTGAGCACGTGCACGCCCTGCGTCAGCGCGGGCGAGATGCTGGCCCCGGTGCCGAGGGCGCCGTCGCGGGTCGAGCTCCACGACAACGCCGTGCCCGGCAGCGCGCCGTCTTCGACGTCGGTGGCCGAACCCTGGAGCGCGCCCGTCATGCCGAGCACGAGCTGGGCGCCGTTGAGCGGGGCGGCGATGGTGACGACGGGCGGGCGGTTGGTGCCGGGGCGAACGACCGAGAGCGTGATGGAGGCCACGCCGGTGCGGCCAGTCGAGTCGGTCGCAGTGAGCACGATGCGGTGTGCCCCGAGCGCAGCGTTCGAGAAGGTGACGGCGCCTCCCGAGCCCAGCACGCCCGCGCGATCCGACGTCCACACGAGGGAGCCGCCGGTGAGCGCGCCGTCTTCGAGGTCGGTCGCGCGGCCGACGAGGGCGATGGGCTGGCCTTCGTCGAACACGCTCGCGGTGGCCGGCGAGCTGATGGTGACGACGGGGTCGTTCTGCCCACCGTCGGGGTTCGGCAGGCCGCCATCGAGCTCAGCGCCGCCGTCATCGAAGCCCGCGTCGGTGAACGTGCCGCCATCACCCACGCTCGCGAGGCGCACGTAGACGCTGACCTGCGCGCTGCCGACGTTGCCCTGCCGGTCAGTCGCTTCGAGCGTGAGCCGGTGTTCTCCGGGCGAGAGCGAGACGGTGGTGATGGCGCCGCGGCCCACGGTGCCATCACGGTCGGACTTCCACGCGACCTGCTCGGGCTGAATCAGCTCGTCAGGGTCAGACACCTCACCCGAGACGGGGTGCGGGCCGGTGCCGTCGAGGTAGGTCCAGTCGGAGGGCGACACGATGCGCACCGTCGGTGGGCTCCCCGACGTCGAACAGTTGCACCCGGCGAAGAGGCCGAGGCTGAGAAGAAGGAGCGCTCGCACCGCACCCTCACTGGAACATGATGCGACCAGCGTTCTGGTAGCAGACGGTCGCTTCGCCGGTGGTCGGGTGCACGGCCACTCCGGCCGAGACCCCCGCGGTGTTGCCCAGCTGCGTATAGGTCCAGAACCCGGCTGCGTTCGGCGTGACGAGCTCGAGCGCGCTGCCGTGGGCGTGCACCATCACCGGTCGCGACTGGGAGACCGACCACGCCACGGCGCCCACCGAGGCGCCGCTGAGCTCGACACTCGAGTGCGTCATCGTCGAGGAGCTGAACGTCGAGGAAAGAGAGACGTCGAACAAGCCGGCGTAGCTGCGCACCAGAAGCCGGTTGCCTCCGACGATGACTGCCTCGCCGCGCGCGTTGATGGACTGGACGAAGGGCACCGACGAGCGCCCTGACGCCGACGTCCACGCGACGAGCTGGCTGTCGGTGGTGGCCGTGTAGTCGAGCGAGGGGAACAGCAGGCGCCCCGCGCCGTCGATGGTGAGCTCGCCGTGCAGGTACACGTTGCTCGAGCTC
>JAEUJR010000530.1 GCA_016793585.1 Archangium sp. | reverse complement strand
AGCACGAGTCCGGCCACCGCAGCGGTGGTTGAAGTCGTGGTCGTGGATTCACTTCAACGCGAGCACGAGTCCGGCCACCGCAGCGGTGGTTGAAGTCGTGGTCGTGGATTCACTTCAACGCGAGCACGAGTCCGGCCACCGCAGCGGTGGTTGAAGTCGTGGTCGTCGATTGACTCTCAGCGAGAGCACGAGTGCGGCCACCGGAGCGGTGGTTGAAGTCGTGGTCGCCGTGCCACCAGCGCGTCACCGCCGAGACGAGACGCAACCTCGTGCGACCGACATCAAAGGTGGCTCGAGCCAGCAGCGCGACACGACCGAGATGAGACGCAGGCCCGCGCCACCGGCCGACAGCCGTTCACCACCGAGACGACATCCCGAGCCGGGCACCTGGCGTCGCCGGGGCGGCACACGCCACTTCGCGAAGGGGCTGTGCACGCGCACACGCCAGAGAACCGACACGGCATGGGCCCACGAGCGACATCGCGACCGGCACCAAGTGCAACAGCTCGGGCGACAGGCGCAAGACGGGCGTCACGACGCTGACCCCGGGCGTCGCGAACCCGACCTCCTGTCGCCACGGACGTGCCAGCGGATGCGATGAAAGGTGACACCACAGGAGGAAGAAGCGACAGCACAAGACAGAAGAAGCGCCATTCAGAACGGAGAACCGGACATCTCGGGACCCGCAAGATGACATGCGAGGCCTGCAATCCGACATAGGAGACCTGCGAGGCGACATCAGAAGGTCCAAGAACCGACAACTTCGCGCAGCAACCGGCCAATCAGGCTCGGGAGACCAGTGCTTCGAAGAGGCCTACCGACCTCTCCAGTACGGAGAGCGACACAGCGACTCGACTTGACCCAACCATGTCGCAGCCGACTCGAACTTCACGCGACACAAAGCGACAGGTGACGCTCCACAAGCGACACATGCAGTGAGACACTCTGCCGCATGACCATGTGGACGCTCAAAAGCATCGGACACGAGCTCGGGGTGTCAGGGAGAACGCTCACCAGACTCGCGCGGTCAGGGGCCTTCCCACCTGCACGAGCGAAGGGCCGCATTCGCAAGTTCGACGACGCGGCTCGCGTACGAGTCATCGCCGCGTGGAGGCTGCACAAGAAGCGTCTCAGTGGTCCCGCCATCGCGCGGAAGCTCGCGGCGTCGAACGAGAAGGAGCTCTATGCCCTCGCCGAGCTGCCCCTGCCCGACAGGCTCAAGCCGCCTGCTCCGCCCGCGCCCGCCCCAGCACCACCGATCACGCCTGCCCCCGCGCAGGTCGTCGCCCTCGCGAGCGCCTCGAGCAGTCAGAGCGCGACGTGGCTCCGCATGCCGCTCGCTGACGGCGTCGAGCTGCACGTTCGCCTCGGCTCGCTGGACATGAAGGCCATCGAGTCGCTCACCTCGGCGCTGGGCAAAGTCATTTCGTGAAGGGTGGAGGGCGTGGTTCCAGTCGCTGCTCCATGCGGGCGTTCTTCATCGCACTCGTCTGCGGCGTGGCCATCGTCGGCTGCCTTCCGTGGGATCCACGACCTGATGGTCCCGTCGACGGAGGCCGCCCGACCCGCTCCCGCTGGTCGCCCCGCCCGAGCCGGAAGACGCGGGCGCGGAGCTGGAAGACGCCGGCGCGGAGCCCACGCGAGTGGATGCGGGCGCGCTCGACGCCGGCGTGCCGAAGACGAAGCATCCCGGGAAGCGGCCGGGCAAGAAGAGCGATTCCGAGCAGTGAGTCACAGCCCAGCGTCGACGGCACCGCACGAGACCACGGCGACGACCTGATCAGGGTTCGCGAGCGCACGGTCACACGCAGCACCACCGAGCACGAGCTCACCGTTCGCCTGATCGGCCCAGCGCCAACCGTCGACGCCGCTCGAGTCGAAGCTCACGCCCTGCCCTGCCACGGACAGCACCAGGCCGCCGTCACCCACCGTGGGCACCGAGTCGGTGAGGAACACGCAGCCCCCGACCTGATCACGAATGGTGCCGAAGGCCTGCTCGAGCTCGGCGCTCGAGGTCGCGTTGTAGAAGCGCTGCGCTCCCGTGCGCGGCCGGCCACCGGCGATGGCCATGCGGTCGAGCACCGAGGTCAACGTGGTGTCGGTCGCGTTGCGAATGCCGATGACGAAGGTGGGAATGTTGACCAGGCGCGCGGCGTCGATGCGCTCGAGCGTGCGCACGTCGTCGAGGCAGCGGGTGGCCGCGCAGCTGGTGCCCGAGACGCAGGTGCAGGGCGTGGTGAGCGTGGCGTTGCAGTCGGGAGCTCCGTCGGTGGCGAGCACGAGGGCGCGCGCGGTGCCGGCGGTGCGACGAGCGAGCAACTGCGCGGCGGCGTGCTCCAGGGCAAGCGCGGTCGGCGTCGAGCCCGTCGGGTTCGAGCGGTTGACGAGCGCGATGATGGCGGCGGTCGTGCCCTGCGCCGGAGCGATGTCGTAACCGGCGGGCGCCGCGCAGGTCTCTCCAGCACTGGGGAAGAGCATGGCGCCCAGCGCCATCGACTGATCGACCACCGGCAAGGTGCGGTTGAGCGCGCTGCGCACGGCCTGCCAACGCGTCGTGGTGCCGCTGCCGAAGGTGGAGTTCATCGAGGTGGATCGATCGAGCACGAGGCCAACCACCGGCTGCGCGTTCGTCAGACGGAAGCGGCCTTCACGGCACTCGACGACCCGCATCTCGACACCCGCATCGAAGCGGAAGCCCGCGTCGACCTCGGTGAGGAACGGGTCGTCGTCGTAGCGGACCGGCTCGGTGCGCCCACATGCGCACGCGAAGACACAGGCTGAGACGACCGCGAGCCGCTTCATGTCGCCCCTGTGTACGGCACCCGGGGAAAGCGATCACCGGAACGTCGAGTGCCAGCAAACCACGTCGCTGCGCACGCCAGCCTGTCGGAGCGGTTGCCTGTGAGTCGAGTGGCAGAACTCCCGCGCCCGCCGCGGATCCGTTGCCTCTCGCTGCGTGAGGGCCCTCAGAGTCGAGTGGCAGAAAATTCCGCGCCCGCCGCGGATTCGTTGCCTCTCGCTGCGTGAGGGCCTCCAGCGGTCTGAGTGGCAGAACTCCCGCGCCCGCCGCGGATCCGTTGCCTCTCGATGCGCGAGGGCCCTCAGAGTCGAGTGGCAGAAACTCCGCGCCCACCGCGGACCCGTTGCCTCTCGGCGTGCGAGCCTGCACCGCAGCGACACACGTCGAGCGACCCTGCCGCCGCTCTCGCATGGGAGCGTCACGCCAGCGCGCGTCGAGAGCGTGCCAAATCACGCCCCAGCTCCAGAGCGGCACGGTAGCGTTCCCGCCATGCGCGTCGGCCGCTACGACATCATCGAGAAGCTCGGTGAAGGCGGCATGGCCGAGGTCTTCCTCGCCCGCTACGAGGCGATGGCTGGCGCGGTTCGCAAGGTGGTGGTGAAGCGCATTCTGCCGTCGGTCGTCTCGGACGAGCAGACGCTGGCGCTCTTCGTCTCCGAGGCGCGCCTCACCATGCAGCTCTCGCACGGAAACCTCGTGCAGGTGTTCGACTTCGGAGAGACCGACGGCCAGTGCTTCCTGGCGATGGAGTACGTCGACGGGCTCTCGCTCGCGCTGCTCCTCCAGGCCGTGAAGGAGCGCGGACTGCCCGGTGTGCCTGCGCCGATCGCGGTCGCCATCATCATCGAGGTCGCGAAGGGGCTGCACTTCGCGCACACGCGCGCCGACGAGCACGGCACACCGCTGCTCATCATTCACCGCGACGTCAGCCCCGAGAACGTGCTCGTCAGCTACGAGGGCCAGGTGAAGGTGACCGACTTCGGCATCGCGCGCGCGCGGCTCGAAGGGCGACAGTTCACCGCTCCCGGCATCTTCCGCGGAAAGCCCGACTACGCCGCGCCCGAGCAGGCCCGCGCCGAGGTGCAGACCGCGCGCGTCGACGTCTACGCGACGGGCCTGCTGCTGGCCGAGCTGATCACCGGTGAGAACCCGCAGGAGGGCCAGCTGAATCGCGTGGCCTCCGAGGGCCTGCGCCTGACCATGCGCTCGCCGCTGGTCGACGCGAAGCTCGCCGCCATCATCGACGCCGCCATCGACCCCAACCCGAAGACGCGAATGCCGTCGGCGCTCGAGCTGCAACACCGGCTCACCGACTGGCTGGCGACGAACGCGCCCATTGCCCTCGCGTCGGGCGTGCCCAACTTCATGGCGTGGCTCGACCCATCGGCGCTCCTGCAGCGCGGCCTGCCGACGAGCGTGCCTCCGAACTTCGCCGAGTGGCTCGGCTCGTGGAGCCGCAACCAGCGCACCGACCCACAGCAGCCCGCGCTCGAGGACACCCGGCGGGTGCAGACCGTGCCCGAGACGCCCGAGTCGAAGGCGAGCGTGCTCTCGACGTTGCCGCCCACCCTCGAGACGACGGCCGACGTGCCCCTCGAAGAGGTGGTGCCGAAGACGCGCGTGCTCGAGCGCCCGAACGGCGGCCGGAGCTGGCTCATCGCCTTCGCGGCAGCGCTCGTGTTGATCGCCGGCGTGGTGATGCTCGGGGCGCTCGAGTCGTCTGAGGCGCCGACGGTGGTGCCGCCTGCCTCTCCCATCGTGCTCGGCGCTCCGCCTGCGCCGCCGCCGCCGAAAGACGTTCCCGTCGAGATGCCGCCGCGGCCACCACCGCCCACCTCGCAGGTCGTTCGCAACGTCACCGAGTACCCCGCGCAGGCGAGGCTGCTGACGGGCGTGCACAGCGTCGAGCTCTCCACGGCGACGAGCGGGCTCAAACTGTCGAAGCTGCTCCCGGCGTCGGTCTCGGGGCCCCTGCTGGTGCGCCGCACGACGAAGGAGACCTCGAGCCCGAAGCTCGTCGCCGCCACGCTGTCGAACGGCGCCTTCACCATCGCGCAGGTCGGCTCGGAGTGGACGCCCATCGACTCGTCGCAGACCACGGTGTTCGTCTTCGACCAGCACACGCGGCTGTTCTGGCAGCGCGTCGACGTCGACGTCGGCCGACGCACCAGGAGCGGTGTCGCGCCGGTGCAGACCTTCGGGAACGCGGGCGTCGAGCTCATCGTGTCGGTCGACGAGGCCCAGCGCTTCGAGCTGAGGTCGCTCGACCCGCAGACGACGTACCAGCTGGTGCTGCGGCCGAGCGAGAAGCCCGTCGCGGTGTTCGTCATCGAGCCCGGAGCGACGCGGCGAAAGGCGAGTCTGCCCGTGCCGGCGCTGCTCGTGCCCGGCCGCGCGCTGACGGTGAAGGGCGCCGACGTGTTGTGGCTGACGATGCTGGCAGCGCCTGGCGTGACAGAGGCCGTCGTCGACATCACCGAGCCGAGCGCCGCGCCCGTCGTCGTGCGTGGCACCGCGTCGCCCCCGACACAGATGAGCATCGACGACTACAAGCGCCTCGCGCGTGAGCATGGCGCGCGCGGCCAGTGGAGCGCCGCCCTCGTCGCGTGGGAAGCGTGCCTGACCATCAGGCGCGACCTCGATTGCCGGGCTGGAGCCGAGACGGCCCGACGAAACCTCTCCCCATGACTTTGCACTCCCCGAGCCGGTCGGGGGTGTGCGAGTGGAGTTCGTGATGCGTCATTCCTTCCTCTCGTTGATGTTGGTGTTCGGGGCGCTCGGCGCGTGTTCGCCTGCGCAGCGCAAGTGCGCTGACTCGTGTCTTGGGTGCTGCGATCTCAACGGGCAGTGCAAGACGGGCAACACCGTCGACTTCTGCGGCGGCAGCGGTGCGTCGTGCCGAAGCTGCGCGCAGAATCAGATCTGCCAGATCAACACCTGCGTGCTGATCACCGGTGGCTCTGGCGGCGGCTTCAGCGGCACGGGCGGAGGCGCGGCGGCAGGCGGCTCCTCGGCAGGCGGACTCGCGGGCGGTGGCTCCACGGCGGGCGGGCTCGCGACGGGCGGCGGCTCCACGGCGGGCGGGCTCGCGACGGGCGGCGGGCTCGCGACGGGCGGTGGCTCCACGACGGGCGGGGGCTCCACGACGGGCGGGGGCTCCACGACGGGCGGGGGCTCGACAGCAGGAGGTCTCGCGACAGGAGGAGGAACAACGGGTGGAGGTGTCGCGACAGGAGGCGGCTCGACGGCGGGTGGAACGGCGACGGGCTGTGGCACCGGGCCCGCGTGTGTGACGGGCAAGCGCTGTGTCAGCGGGGTCTGCGTGTGCGACGGCACCTCGTGTCCCAGCGGGTGCTGCTCGTCGGCGGGCAACTGCGTGGCGATGTCGCAGGGCTCGTGCAACATCAACGGCGGCGCCTGCATTTCGTGTGGTGTCACCGCGAACGTCTGCACGAGCGGCATGTGCATGTGCGGCAGCAGCGCGGCGTGTGCGTCGGGTCAACGCTGTTCGAGCGGAACCTGCGTCTGCGACGCCACCTCGTGTCCGACGGGGTGCTGCTCGACCTCGGGTGTCTGCGAGACGAAGAGCGTGGCGACGTGCGGCACTGCGGGCGCGGTGTGCACGGCATGCGGGAGCAACGCCGACACCTGCTCTGCCTCGGGCGCCTGCGCGTGCGGCGTGAACCCACCGTGCGGCGGCGGCCAGACGTGCGTGAGCGGCAGCTGCCAGACGGTCGGCGTCGACTGGGTGGCACGCTCCGGCATCACGCTGCCGTCGGCGCTCTACGCGACTGCGGTGGTGTGGGACTCGAACCGGCAGCGCATGGTGCTCTTCGGAGGGCGGCTCTTCGCGGGCACGCGCGTCGCCGAGACGTGGGAGCTGGGGCCCACCGGCTGGACACAGCGCACGCCGACGACGTCACCTCCGGCGCGCTCGGGTCACGACATGGCCTACGACGCCGCCCGACAGCGCGTCGTGCTCTTCGGCGGCTTCCCCGACACGGGCGCACGCTACGGCGACACCTGGGAGTGGGACGGCACGAACTGGACGGCGCGCACGCCCGCGATGTCGCCCTCGGCGCGCTCGGGCCACCGCATGGTGTGGGACCCGGTACGGAACGTCATCGTGCTCTTCGGCGGCCGCACCGACGGCGCCAGCGCGTTCTACATGGCCGACACGTGGACCTGGAACGGCACGACGTGGGCGCTCGCCTCGTCGAACGGGCCCTCGGCGCGAGAAGGCGTCGCCCTCGCGTGGGACCCGGGCTTCATGGGCGGCCGCGTGGTGCTCTTCGGAGGGCTCGGCAACAGTGGCAACCGCGCCGACACCTTCGCGTGGGACGGCGCCACGTGGACGACGGTGACGCCCTCGACGAGCCCCGTCGGCCGCGTGTTTCACGACATGGCCTACAGCCCCGTGCTGGGGAAGGTTCTCTTGTTCGGCGGCTCCACCGGCGGCTCGGCGTCGGCGACCTTCTACGGCGACACCTGGGTCTTCGACCGCACCACGTGGACGCAGCTCGTGCCTGCCACCCCGCCGGGCTCGCGCAACGGCCACTCCATGGAGTTCGACCCGACCCGCAACCGCGTCATGCTCTTCAGCGGGTACAACGGCACGTCGGTGTTCGGCGATCAGTGGGAGTACTGATCAGTTCTTCACCACGCGCAGCTCGACGCGGCGGTTCTGCTTGCGGCCCGCCTCGTCGGCGTTCGAGGCGACCGGGCGATCGGGCCCATAGCCGACGGCGATGATGCGGCCCGCGTCGACGCGCTTGCTCACGATGTAGTCCTTGCAGGCCTTCACGCGCCGGTACGAGAGCGAGCGGTTCATCGCCGCTTCGCCCTCCGACGAGGTGTGGCCCGAGAGCTCGATCTCGGCGTTGGGGTTCGCCTCGAGGAAGGCGACGACCTTGTCGAGCTCGGGCTTCGACTCCTTCTTCAAGTCGGCTTTGCCCGCGTCGAAGAGAATGTTGTCGAGGTTGAAGGCCTGCCCGACGGCGATCTCCTTCTTGTCGAACACCAGCGCCTTGCCCTTCTTCAGGCGAATGGTCACGAAGCCGGGCTCGTCACCGACGCCGACGTCTCCGCCTCCGCTCCCATCGGCGAAGCCCTGCGCCGAGGCGGTCACCACTTCGAAGCCGGTGGGCACGTCCTTGAAGCTGAACTGGCCGTCGGCGTCGGTCTCGACGGCCGTCTTGTCGGCGAGCGTGACGCGGGCCTTCGCGATGGGCGCCTCGTCTTCGTCCTGCACGACGCGACCGTTGAGGGTGCCCTTGCAGGTGTTCTCGCGTTTGCGGTTCACGAGCAGCCGGGCGAAGTCGAGCGCGAAGCCGTCTTGCGCGCCCTTCGTCTCGTCGACGAGCAGGGTGAGCGGCTTGCCGCCGGTGAGGTCGCTCCAGAACTCCTCGGGCAACGGAATGCTGATGAGCTTTCCGACCGGGCCGGTCTGGTCGATGGCGTTGAGCACCTTCTCGGCCTCGACGAAGCGCTTGCCGTTCACCAGCACCTGAAACTTCGAGCACAACGACGGCGCCTGGAAGTCGTCGATGAAGAGCTGCAGGTACGCGTTCTTCACCGTCGCGCCCTTGAGAATGGTGGTGGGCAGCACGAGCGGCACCGGCTTCGACTTCTTCGGGTCGAAGGTGCCCGAGTAGCCATCGCCACCGCAGCCGCCGTTGGTGCCGGCCTTGAGCTTCGACGAGAGCAGAATGCGATCGGTGCCCGCGAGGTCGCCGGGGAACGGCTCCCAGGGGTAGCCATGGGCCTCGGTCATGCGCCCGCAGAACGGGTCGAAGTTCTCGGGCCAGCCGAAGTTCAGGTTGTCGACGTCACCGACGCGCACGATGAACTCGGCCTCGAGCGAGTTGGTGAGGGCCGCGGCGGGCTTCGACCACTCCTTGTCTTCGGAGACGGTCTTCGGTTGGGCGAAGGCGGCGACGGAGCACAGCGACGCGAGCAGGACGGCGCGGAGGGCGTTCATGCGCCGGCACGCCACTCGCGCGGAGCGCCGCCGTCAACCACTTCACCTGTCAGGGAAGCACGGTGACGGGCAGCAGCGTGGGCGTCTCAGCCGAGAAGACGACGTTCCACGGGCCTGCGTCGAGCGAGACCGAGGTGCGCGCGAGCATGGTGAGGGTCGCTTCTCCGGCCGCGACCGACGGCGTGAGCTCTTGCAGCAACGACGCTGGCACCTCGAGCGCGTTCTGCTCGGCGGGCGCGCGGCACGTCACCGTCACCTGCGGGGTGCTCAGCCGAACCTCGGCCTCGGCGTTCGACACGCCCGACCACGAGACGCGATACGGAGTGCTCCGCGAGATGGGGGCGCAGGCCGGCACGCAGCGCGGCGTCGAGACGGTGAGCTGAGCGGGCGTCGTCAGCGGAGGGCTCGTGAACGGCGGCACGGTGGCGCCCTCGGCGTGAACGACCAGCTCGCTGCCGCCGAAGAAGAGCCGCTGCGTGAACGACTCCGAGACGAGGCCGGCATCGTTCGGCGCGAGCGCCCAGCCGCCATCGAAGAGCCCCGCGTCTGCCAGACCCGAGTCGGGTTGGTCTCGGGGCAGCAGCCCGTCGAAGGTGAGCAGGCCAGCCGACACGCTCGCGCCCGTGATGGCACTGCCCACGTTGCACACGCGCACCACACAGGCGCCTTCGACCCGCTCGACGCAGGGGTTCGGCGTACCGGCAGAGACGTCGAGGAAGGTGGCGGTGACGGTGGCCGTGATGAGCGTGCGAGTCACCTCTTCACGCACCCGCTGCGAGAGCGTGATGGTGCCCATCGCGAAGGGCCCGACGAGCCCGCCATCGACCACGCGCGGTGGGCCTGCGTCGACTGGCGTCGACCCGGCGTCGACCGTCATCGCCGGCGGTGAACACGCGAGGAGCGACGAGAGCAGCAGCGGCCAACGCACCACCGCTCAATACAGCATCAGCTTGCCGGCCCGCACGAAGCACGCGCGGGTTTCGTTCGCACCGTCGACCGAGGCGTCGATGAGGCCCGAGTCGGCAGGCCCCAGCTCGAGCCACTCCCAGAAGCCTGGGGAGCCCATCGAGCGCACCACCTCGAGCGTCGAGCCGTGATTCACGACGAGTCGCGGCAGCCCGGCCGAGTCGGCAGCGATGGCGTGCTGCGAAGTGGTGAACGTCTCGACGAGCGAGCGCTGCATGGTGCTGCTCGCGAAGGTGGTGGCGAGCGACACGTCCATCACGCCGAACCCGCCGAGCGCGTAGAGCCGCGCAGGCGACGCGACGGCGACCGAGGTTCGGCTGCTGAGGCTGTTCGGGAAAGGCACCGACGAGCGCCCTGACGCCGACGTCCACGCGACGAGCTGGCTGTCGGTGGTGGCCGTGTAGTCGAGCGAGGGGAACAGCAGGCGCCCCGCGCCGTCGATGGTGAGCTCGCCGTGCAGGTACACGTTGCTCGAGCTC
>JAEUJR010000828.1 GCA_016793585.1 Archangium sp. | reverse complement strand
CTTGTCGATGGGCTGCTTGAGGCCGACGATGCAGCGCTGGTTCACGAGGCGGCCCGCTGTGGTGCGAAGAATGTTCACGTAGTCGGTGGTGCAGAGCGCGAGCGTGCCGTCTTGCCCGAAGCTGGTCGGCAACGTGGCCAGGCGCCACCCCCGCACCAGCCCGGGGAACAGGCAACCGTCGAGCCCGACGATGCTCGTCACCGAGGTGCGCTGCGGCTCGGTCTTGAGCCCCTTCACGAAGCTCACGAAGTCAGACAGCGGAAAGGGCGACTGGTCGTCTTCGTCGCCGAGCGTGATGAGGGCGAAGTCGGCGTTGGGCCGCAAGAAGTTCTTGTTCGTCGTGCTGAGCAACGGCTCCGACAGGGCGGCCCGGGCGGCGGCGAGCGCGCGCTCCTGAGCGCTGCCTTCACTGCCCACGCTCACCAGCGCCGCGAAGGCCCCCGCCGCATCGGCCGTCTTGTCGGTGATGATGGGCCCGACGAACCGGCCCTGCTTCTTGTCGTCGTCCATGTCGGTGGTGACGGCCGCGATGTGGAAGTCGACCTGGTTCGCGCGGAAGGAGCCGAAAAACGACTCGAAGTTCGACGCGAGCGCCGTCTGGTCGTCCTCCATCGAGCACGAGTCGTCGATGACGAACAGCACGTCGATGGGCTGCCGCTTGAACGGCTCGAGCGTGTACGAGTCGGTGCCGGTCACGCGACAGCCATCGGGCGCGATGTTCACGTTGGTCGACGACTCCACGATGTCGGGCACCGGCGGCGCCTCGAGCAGTTCGGTGCGCCCGCACGCAGAGAGGGTGACGACGAGGAGCAGCGTTCGGAGGTTCATGGTCACGTCGGTCCGGCCAGCGATCACCATTTCAACCACACCCCGGCCCGTCAACGCGACGGGTCCCAGTCGATTTCACGGGGCGTTGTCTCGCATTACTCAGGTAGAGGCCGACCCATGTCGGATGCGGTGACGTTGCTCGAGGCGGTGCGCGCAGAGGCGAAGCCAGGCATCTGGTCGAACGGCGTGAAGCTCGCCCGCGCGGGCGCCGTGGTGCAGGAGTCGACGGACGGGAAAGAGGTCGTGCTGCGCGTGAAGGCGAGCGGCCGCCCCGTGCCGTGGACGGTGGTGCTCTACCCGAAGGACGGCGCCTGGGAGTGCAATTGCCCCGCCTCCATCGACCCGTGCGAACACTCGGTGGCCGCGGCCATCACGCTCAAAGAGGCCGCTGAGTCGGGGGTCGCGCTCGCCTCGGTCGAGACCCGATTTGCCCGCGTCGTCTACCGCGTCGTGCGCGTCGAGAACGGCCTGCAGGTGCAGCGCGCCGTCGTGACGCCCGACGGGGTGGAGACGCCCCTCGACTCCCTCGCCGCCGTGCTCGCGAACCCCTCGATGGCGAAGCAGCTGCAGGTCGAGCAGCACGACCTGCAGGCCGACCGCCTGCTCGAGAAGAAGACGCGGCTCGCCCTGCCGCCCGAGCGCGTGGAGGCGCTGCTCGGCGTGCTCCAACCCTGCCGAACGGTGCTGCTCGACGGGCGGCCGGTGGCCATCGCGCCAGAGCATCTGCTTCCGCGCGTGACGGTGCGCGACGAGAACGACACCATCGTCGTGACGGTGGCGAGAGATGCCCGCGTCACCGAGGTGCTCTCGGCGGGCGTCGTCGTCGCGGGTGACACCCTGTTCCGCCTCGCCGAGACGTCGTTCACCGGGCCGTGGCTCGAGAAGCTGCCGGTGGTGCGCACGTTCCCCGCGTCGCAGGCCGGTGAGGTGAGCGCCCAGGTGGTGCCCGAGCTGGCGCGGCGGTTCCCGGTCGAGGTGACGAGCTCGCGCCTGCCGCGCATCGACCAGAAGCTCGAGCCGCGCATCGTGCTCGAGGTGAACCAGCTCGAGCAGGGCCTCTCGGTGTTGCCGACGCTGGTGTACGGCGCGCCGCCGACCGTCCGCATCGACAACGGGCGCATGGTCTACCTGCGCGGCGCGGTGCCGATTCGCGACGAAGCGCAGGAGCAGCGCCTCATTCATCACCTGCGCGACACCTTGAACCTGCTGCCAGGCCGGCGCACCACCGTGAACGGCCCCGAGTCGGTGCGCTTCGCCGATTCACTGCGCAAGTGGCGCGGCGGTTTGAGCGGAGACGCAGCCCGCAAGCTGAGCCCCGACCTTCGCCTCGTTCCGAAGCTCACGCTCGACGACCGCTCGGCCGGCGGCGCACCCAACGTCGGCTTCACCTTCGAGTTCGAGCTGCAGGGCGGCACCAGCGACATGCCGAAGACCGTCGACGGCGCGGCGGTGCTGCGCGCGTGGGAAGAGGGCTATGGCCTGGTGCCCATCGAGGGTGGTGGCTGGGCGCAGCTGCCGATGGAGCTGCTCGAGTCGCAGGGCGCGCGCATCGCGGCGCTGCTGGCGGCGAAGCAGGAGAACGGCTCCCTCGCGAACCACGCGCTGCCGAAGCTGGCAGAGCTGTGTGACTCGCTCGACCAACCGAAGCCGCTGGGCCTCGACGCCCTGCGCCCGCTCGCAGAGGGCTTCGAGTCGTTGCCCGAGCCGAGACTCCCGGCCGACATGACGGCGACGCTGCGGCCGTACCAGGTGCAGGGCGTGGCGTGGCTGCAGTTCCTCCAGCGCGCGGGCCTCGGTGGCGTGTTGGCCGACGACATGGGTCTGGGCAAGACGCTCCAGACGGTGTGCGTGCTCGGCAAGAAGTCGCTCGTGGTGTGCCCGACGAGCGTGCTCCCCAACTGGCTCGCCGAGCTCAAACGGTTCCGCCCCGGGTTGAGCGTCAACGCGTACCACGGCCCCAACCGCGCCCTCGACGAAGCCGACGTGACGGTGACGACGTACGCGATTCTGCGGCTCGACCTCGGGCCGCTCTCGGCGCGCGAGTGGAGCGCCCTGGTGCTCGACGAAGCCCAGGCCATCAAGAACCCCGAGAGCCAGGCGGCGAAGGCGGCGTTCGCGCTGAAGGCGCCCTTCCGCCTCGCGCTGTCAGGCACCCCCGTCGAGAACCGCCTCGACGAGCTCTGGAGCCTGATGCACTTCACCAACCAGGGCCTGCTCGGTGGCCGGCGCGACTTCGACGAGAAGCTGGCCAAGCCCATCGCCGACGGCCGCCAGGACGCGATGGTGGAGCTGCGCAAACGGCTCAAGCCCTTCGTGCTGCGGCGCCTGAAGAAAGACGTCGCCAAAGACCTGCCTCCACGCACCGAGGTCGTGCGCACCGTCACGCTCGATGAACGCGAACGCGCCACCTACGACGCCATCTACGCCGCCACGAAGGACGAGGTCGTGCGGCTGCTCGGTCAGGGCGGCAGCGTGCTCAAGGCGCTCGAGGCGCTGCTGCGGTTGCGGCAGGCGGCGTGTCACCCCGCGCTCATTCCGGGGCAGCACGCGAAGACGTCGTCGAAGGTGCAGTCGCTCGTCGACGCGCTGGTGACGGCGGTCGCCGATGGCCACAAGGCGCTCGTGTTCTCGCAGTGGACCTCGCTGCTCGACCTCATCGAGCCCGAGCTCACCGCCGCGGGCATTCGGTTCTCACGTCTCGACGGCTCGACGCCCAACCGTGGCGAGGTGGTGAACGAGTTCCAGGGCGAGGGCGGGCCTCCGGTGATGCTCATCTCGTTGAAGGCGGGCGGCACGGGCCTCACGCTGACCGCGGCTGATCACGTCTTCCTCGTCGACCCGTGGTGGAACCCGGCCGTTGAGGCTCAGGCCGCCGACCGCGCGCACCGCATCGGGCAGGACAAGCCGGTGCTCGTCTACCGGCTCGTGTCCCAGGGCACGGTCGAGGAGCGAATCCTCACGCTGCAGGAGAAGAAGCGGGCGTTGTTCGAAGCCGCGCTCGGAGACGCTCAGGCCGCAGGCGCGCTCTCGAAGGACGACCTGCTCGAGCTGTTCTCGTGAGCTACTTCGGCTGCGAGAGCACCAGCCACAGGTCGCCGCCTTCGTGCGGGCCGCCCTGCAGGTAGAACGACTTCTCCTTCGCGAGCGAATACGTCGCGTCGGTCGGAGGCAGCTTCACCCGCAACGTCGCCACGCCGTCTTTGAGGCCCTCGAGCGTGAGCGAGGCCGACTTGCCGTTGGGCAGCGCCACGGTGGCGCCCTTCGCGTCGAGCGACAGCTTCTGCGACGAGCGCTTCTCGAGCGTGAGGTACTTCACCTTCGCGCCGAGCGTCTGCTGCATCTTCACCAGCGAGGGGTCGACCTTGCCCGCCGTCGTCGAGGCGAACACCACGTCGGCCTGCACTGCCACCGGGCCGTCGGCGAACGCGAGCGGCGCGAACACGAGCACGGCGAAGAGCAGCTGGCGGCGGAGCAGAGTCGTCACGGTGTCACGGGTCATGGCATCACGGGACTTCAGAGGTCCTGCTTCTTCGGCTCTTCAGTGGGCGGCGTCGGCGCGACATCTTCTTCGTCGTTGCCGCCACCCTTCTTGCGGCCGCCGTCCTTCTTCTCGGGCGCGTCGACGACCCAGATGACGGCGTCGCCGCTCTCGGTCTCGTACACGACGGGCTTCACGGTGGCCTCGGTGTCGACCGAGACGGTCTGCACTTCGACGCG
>JAEUJR010000818.1 GCA_016793585.1 Archangium sp. | reverse complement strand
CGCATGGCGAACTCCCGCATCACGCAGATGCGCATCGGCAGTCAAACCGTCACCCGCGGCGCCTTTCGGGCGTTTCCGGCCACGAAGTACCGCGTGGCGCTGCCGGCCTTCATTCTCGCAGGCAACGACGGCTACACGGTGCTGGCAGGGAAGGGCGACGACCCGTCACGCAACCCGGGTCAGGCGCAGCGCTTTGGTGGCATCGACTCGCGCATCACCATGGCGTACCTGCTCCAGAGCGACTTCAACAAGACGATCGAAGCGGGCCTCAAGGTCGACCCCAACCGCATTCGGTTTCTCAACTGCTCGGCCCCGACGCGCCCGGTGCAGTGAACCAGAAACACCACGCCCTCCGTCGCCAGAGGCGGAACGGAGGGCGGAGGTTCGGCCCACTGTCACTTCAACGGAGCGTCGAAGACGTCGTTCGGCGACGGCATCTTCTTGAGATCGGTGCGGGCGATCTTCCACGCCTGCTGCACGATCCACGACAGCGATCGATCCTGGCGCTCGGCCTCGAACTCGATCTCTTTGAGCATGTCCTCTGGGAAGTAGAGGGACTGCTTGCGTGCGTCGGTGGTGGACATCAGCGCTCCTCGCGCGCGTCCGGTGCACCCGCGACGTCGTTGACGGCCGGGAACGACTTGATGCGCTCACGCGCGATCTTCCACGCTTGCTGAACGACCCACGAGAGCGAACGGTCCTGGCGGTTCGCCTCCTCCTGGATCTCCTTCAGCATATCCTCGGGGAAGTACAGGGACTGCTTGCGCTTGTCGGTTCCAGACATGTGCGGAATCTCCGGGGTACGACGAAAAACGAGTAGGGCGGGAAATATCCGACAGGGCCCCTGCGGAATCAACCATTTCATCGAATACCGGTAAAAGGCGCGCCCATGCGCACACTCTCGGTGGCGATCGCCTGCTTCGTGACCGTCGTGTCGGGTTGCCGCTGCAAAGACGACGTCAACACGGTCAAGCCGTCGCTCACCGTCACCCCGTCGAGCATCGACTTCGGGCAGGTGAAGAACGGCGACCGACAGGCCCGCAGCCTCACCTTCGAGTCGCGAACCCAGACCGCCGTCACCGTCTCGTCGATCACGCTCGAGCCGGGCACTGCGGTGGGCGGAGTCGACGGGTTCATTCTCGGCACCAGGCCAACGACCATCGACGCGTTCGGCAAGGTGACGATGCCGATCACCTTCGCCCCAACGGCCTACGTGCAGTACCAGGCGACGCTGGTGGTGGTGTCGAACGACGCCGAGAAGCCGACCGTGCGCATTCCACTCGTGGGTGAAGGCGCCAAGCCGATCATCGCCGTCACGCCGGTCTGCGAGCGCGCGCAGATGTGCACGGGAACGGCGGTGGTGATGCCGCCCTCGCTCGACTTCGGCATGGAGCCACTCACGCGACCGAGCCCCGTGCCCGCGAGCCAGTTGCCGGGGGTCGTCATCACCAACGACGGCGCGGTGCCGCTCAACGTCACGAAGGTCGCCATCGAAGGAACCGACGCCGCGGCCTTCAGCTTCGCCCGCGCCGAGGCTACGCCGTGGGAGCTGATGCCCGGCGAGGGCCGCACGCCACAGCTGCGGTTCAAGCCGACGAGCGCGGCGCAGATGACCTACCAGGCCCAGCTGATCGTCGAGTCCGAAGATCCCGATCGGCCCAGGGTCGTGGTCGAGCTGCGCGGCGCGCTCTTGCCGAACCAACCGCCACTGGTCTGCTTCAACCTGACCCGCGTGACGCCGCCTCCGTCGGAAGGAGGCCCGCGCGACTACGCGAGTCAGGCCCAGTGGTTGCCGCTGCTGGTGCCTCCCGCCGCCGGGTACGACTTCACGATCTCGCGCGACGTACGGCCAGGCGAGCTCGTGCAGTTCAGCGCGCTCTCCGATGCCGTCGATGCGACGAAGTGCACCACCGACGCGGAGTCGGGCCGCACGAACCTGACCTACTCGTGGCGGCTGCTCAGCATTCCGATGGGCGCCCGCATGCCGGCTGTGTCGGGTTCGAGCTCTTCGCAGATTCAGCTGCGGCCGGTCGTCACGGGTGACTATGTGGTCGAGCTGACGGTCTCTGACGGCGCGGCGTCGACGGTCGTGACCGGGCGGTTTGCGTGCGCGATCAAGCAGGACCTCGTCGTGCAGCTCGAGTGGACTGGCTTCGACGGGGTCGACCTCGATCTTCACCTCGTTCGCCCGTCGGCCATCACCTCGAGCACCAACCCCTTCAGCGGCGCCTTTCAGTTCTTCGACGCGCCATCGCCCGACGGCGGAGCGACGCAGACCTCGGGCGATCTCAACGGCTACGCCGCGCGCACCGTGCAACCCACCGTCGTCGGGTCGAACTTCAACTGGGGCGACCCCAGCTCGCTCGACGACCCCAAGCTGAACCTCGACAACACCGGCATGTCGGGCTCGGGAGCTGGCGGCGATCTGATCGAGAACATCTCGCTCAACAACCCCGAGAACGACCCTCGCTGCGACGGTGCCTCGTGCAGCTACCGGGTGTTCGTGCATTCCTTCCGCGATGATCGCATGAGCACACCGCTGGCGTGCATCGTCGACGGAGGCACCGGGTGTCGCGACGGTGAGCGCTGCAGCTGCGCGAACGTCGACGAGCGCTGTGTCGCCGAAGGCGCGCCGATCGGTGATGCCGGCGTCGGCGCGGGCAAGTGCTTCGTCGCGCCCAAACCCGTGGTGCGCATCTTCTTGAAGGGCTCCCGCACGCCGGCGCAGGTCATTCCGCTGGAAGGGCTCATGCCCGCCGATTCGGTCTCGCTCGGAGCTCCCTGTCAGATGCTCTCGGTCGCAGACATCGCGTGGCCGTCACGACAGTCGATCGGTTCGCTGCCTGACGGAGGAACGCCGCTCGCGACCATCACCGTGCAGGGGCAGGGCCCCGCAGGCCGCATCACCAACCCCGTCATCGGCCGCTTCGGCTTCCGGCAGACGGGCGGGTCACTGCGCTGCAGCCCCGATCTGATGATCAACGGCACCGCCTGGTACGGGCAGAATCCCTGACTCGAAAGGAAATGGGGCGCTCCAACGCCGGTCCATCGGAGCGCCCCCAAAAGAGAGACAGGTCGGACGAACTGCCGACCTGTCCCGTGAGCCCTGAAGGGGAGGGGGGGACTCCAGGGCCCAACGTCGATGTGGTGCCTCA
>JAEUJR010000773.1 GCA_016793585.1 Archangium sp. | reverse complement strand
GCGTTGGGCCGCACGAGCAGGTGGTTGCCGAACATGATCATCATGCGGCGGTAGCTGTCGATGCGCTCTCCGTCCTGCAGCTTCTGGGGGAACGAGTTGCGGTGGCAGTCGGTGCCCATGGTGGTGACGCGTTTGGTGCCGCGCGCGAAGACGGTGCCCCACGTCGAGAAGTACGTCGCGTCGTCGAGCGTGAAGGCCGTGAAGAACGCGTCGGGGTGGGGCAGGCCATCGAAGTCGCCCATCTCGACCTTGCCGAAGACGAGCTCGGCGGCGATGCCGATGTTCTGCAGGCTGTTGCGGTGCAGATTGTACATCTCGAAGCCGTCGAGCGGCATCGAGATGAGCTGCTCCGGCGTCCAGTCTTCGGTGTGCGCGACGAGGGCAACGGCGCCCGCGTCTTTGGCCGCGTTGATCGCCGAGTCCTCCATGCTGCTGTAGAGCGCGCGGTTGTCGAGGTGGCGCTCGAGGCCGACGGGCATCGTCGCGGTCTCGGTGCCGGCCATGATCAACACGGGGTCGGTGCCCGGGCACGCGAGCTGGTTGGCGGTGGGGCCGCTGCCGTGGGTGACGAGCGAATCGCCGAGCGCAGGGCGGTAGAGCAGCACGTCGGGAAACTGGTTGTCCCTGAAGCTGTCGCCGTGATCGGAGAGGAAGACGAAGTCGTGCTTGGCGGTGCAGATGTCGCGGCGGAAGTCAGCGAGGCAGTCCTGGTCGTAGACGCCTGCCGCGTCGTGCGGTTTTCCGTCACACGCGTCGTGCGAATAGATGCTGTGGGCGTGCACGAGGCCCTTGCGATCGAGGAAGCCGCGCGCGTTCACGGCACGCTCGGTGCGGTAGACGACCCCGGGCGACCACTTCGGTGGCGGTGGCGGCTCCATCTTCATCGGAGAGGAGCAGGCGGCGGCGAGCAACACGGGAACGAAGCGACGCATGGGCGTGCGGCAGACCACGACGCGCGGCCAGCATCAACCCCACCCATCGCCGCAGTGTGGCAACCCGATGCGCTGGGCGCGACCGCGGGCGAGGCTTCGCCAATGTCGCGGGTCTGCTGTCCGTTCGGTCGCTGAATGAACTCGTGAGGACTTCGCGGACGTGAGCAACCGTTCGGGTCCGAGCGTGATCGGCGTTCCCTCGACCTCCGCGCTGCGCTCACCTGCGTCGGGCGATCGCCTCGGCGTGCCACGAGAGCAGCGGCTTCGGCTCGGCCTCGTCGTTCCACCCCTTGTTCGCGCCAGCGAGATCGTCGAGCAGATCGTTCGTCGCGATCGTCGGTTGCTGTGTCGGCCCACGCACGCGGTGACAGAAGTACGTGCGGCACCCGAACGGCCTCGACTCGTACACGGTGCAACGGGTGCCTCCCGCGTCGAGGAAGGGACAGGCGCCGTCGGGCCGTGGTTCGGGCAGGGGGCGTTTGTCGCGCTTGAGGCGCTCCATCAGCACCTCCCACTCGCTGGGCCACAGCCACGGTGGGCGGCCCGTCTTCGTCAGCTGGCAGCACTCCGCGGTCGAGGGGCACGACCATGGCCGATAGGTCTCGTCTGCCTTCGTGAAGATCGTGCGGGTCTCGGCGAGCGCGTGAATTCGCCGCACCGGGGCTGGCACTTCGCCGTCTTCGGAGTCGTCGTGCATCGGCCTCGCTGCGTACGTCAGCGGGAGCGAATGTGCACCGGCCGTGGGGGCTCGCGGGGTAGCGTTTCGGTCTTCTCGGGAGGAACACCGACATGCTTCAGCCTCAACCCGCTCCGCCGGGAGCGATGTGCGCCACTCACGTCGAGTCTGCTGCCGACTCGGTGTGCACGCGCTGCGGCAACTTCATGTGCTCGGTGTGTTCGGACAACCGCACCGGCGCGCTCTGCCCGGCGTGCCGGCAGGCGCTGGGCACGTTCCCCTTCAAGCGAGACGACTACGACTTCTCGCGCGTGTGGAACTACTGCTTCGACACATGGCGCCGCGATCTCGTGATGCTCGGCATCGCGGGCGCGGTGATGGCGGGCCTCGGCGTCGTGGGGCAGGTGGTGATGCAGCTCTTCTCGGGCATCGGCCAGGCCATGATGACGAGCGGCGGCAGGAACGGCCTCGGGCCGGGCATCGTGGTCATGGTCGTCGGCCTCTTCGTCGGCATGATCGTCACCATTCTCGTGCAGGGCATCGGCGTGATGGGGCTGGTGCGGCTGGCCATCGACTCGCTGCATGGCCGCAAGGTCGAGATCCCCCGCATGTTCACGCAGGCGAAGAAGGTGTGGAGCTATGGCGGCATTCAGCTCGCCATCGCGATGGGGGTGACGCTGCCGATGGTGGTGGGCCTGGGCCTCATCTTCGCGGTGGCGGTGCTCGCAGGTGGAGGCTCGTTCTCGTCGAGCGGCCTCAAGCACGCCTTCGACGGCCCGGTGCCATTCATCATCATCATTCTCGGTGGTGGCGGGTTGATCTTCGCCCTGACCTGGCTCGTGTTGCCGCTCACGTTCGCGCAGTTCGAGCTGGTCTACAGCGGCTGCGGTGCGATGGAGGCCCTGCGCCGCGCGTGGATGCTCGGCAGCGGGCATCGGCTGCCGACGTTCGGCTACACCTTCGTCGCCGGCATGGTGGTGTTCCTGATGATCCTCGCCGGCATTCTCGCGCTCTGCGTGGGCGTGATGATCGCGGCGCCCATCGGCTATGCGCTCATGTTCATGGTGCAGGCGGGGCTCTTCTTGTCGCTGCGCAACGGCTCGGGCCTGCCACCGCCGGAAGAGAGCTGATCAGCACTTCCACGAACGAACGGAGCACGTCTTCGTCGCTTCGTCGCAGACCGCCTGGCGCTCGCCGTCCTTGCAGGGACGAAACGGGCGCTGCTTCTTCTTTGCTGGTGCGGCCTTGATGGCGTGCGGCACCGGCTCGGTCGATAGCGCACACTCCGAGTCCCTCGTGCAGGCGACGGGCTCGATCCACAGGTAGTGGCAGACGCCCTTCACGCAGCCGCAGGCCGGGCCCTGCTTCGGCGCGGGCCACGACGAGACGCCGCCATCGGTCGAGCACGACGCCTCGAGCACCTTGCAGTCGGCTGGGGCGGCGCACACGGTTCCAGCGACGGGCCCGTCGGTGCCGCGAACCGGCTCCTGCGAGAGCGACAACGCGACGAGCACGGTGAAGATCATCAGAGCACCCGGAGCACGAAGCACTTGAGGTAGCGCGTCTCACGCAGGCTCAGCAGCACGGGGTGATCCTTGCCGGCGCCGCGCTTCTCGACGATCTGCACGCGCCGCTTCGAGTCGGCCGCCGCGCTGTCGAGCATCTCTTCGAACTTCACCTCGTCGATGTGGTGCGTGCAGCTCGCGGTGATGAGCGTGCCGCCAGGGTTGAGCAGCTGCATCGCGCGCAGGTTGATCTCCTTGTAGCCGCGCGTGGCCGCCGCGATCGCGTCCTTGTTCTTCGCGAAGGAGGGCGGGTCGAGCACGATGGTGTCGAAGCGTTTGCCCTCGTCGAGCGTGTCGCGCAGGTAGTCGAAGACGTTCGCGCAGACGGTCTCGAGGTTGGTCAGCTTGTTCCGCTCGGCGTTCTTCTTGATCTGCTCGCAGGCGGGTTCGCTGATCTCGACGGCGGTGACTTTCTTCGCCTTGAGCGCGAGCTGCAGCGCGAAGCCGCCGGCATAGCTGAAGCAGTCGAGTGCCTCGCCCGCGCCGTAGTCGCTCGCGCGCACGTGGTTGTCGCGCTGATCGAGGAACGCGCCGGTCTTCTGGCCGTGCAGCAGGTCGGCCTCGAGCACCACGTGGCCTTCGCGGTAGGTGATGACGGGAGGCAGCTCGCCGGTGAGCACGCCCTTCTCGGGCTCGAGGCCCTCGAGGTGGCGCACGTTCGCGTCGGAGCGGTTGACGATCGCCTTCGGCTTGAAGTGGTTCGTCAGGATGTCGATGAACAGCTGCTTGCGGCGCTCGGTGCCGGCGTGGAGGAACTGCACCGAGAGGTAGTCACCGAACCGATCGACCACGAGGCCGGGAATGAGATCGGCCTCTCCGTGCACCACGCGATAGGCGGTGTCGTCGGGGTACTCCCTTCGGCGCAGCGCGTCGGCGGCCTCGAGCCGACTGCGGAACAGGTCGGCGTCGATCGGCGCGTCGTCCCACGAGAGCCAGCGCAGCGAGATCTTCGAGGCCTTCGAGTAGAGCGCCTGACCGAGGAACCAGCCGCGCGAGTCTTCGACCCGAACGACGTCTCCGCCCTGCACGTCGGCGCCGACCGACTCGACGTCAGCCGCGTAGATCCACGGGTGGCCGTTCTTCCAACGTTCGACGCCCTTCTTCGTGATGCACGCGGTCCCGGCTTTCATGAGGCACCCTTCATCACAGGGACACGACGCGGTCGACGACGACCTGTCCGTGGCCATCGTCCTTCACGGTGCACATGGCGACGTTCGGGTCGTGCTCGAGAAAGAGGAACCAGCCCTCTTCGACGGCCTGCGCGAGCAGCTGCTTCTTCTCTTCGATCACCGTGAGTGGGTAGAGATCGTACGCGGCGATCCACGCGGGCTTGAGGTGCGCGGTCGTGGGAATGAGATCGCCGCAGAACACGAGCGTCTGGTCGCCGGCTTCGAGACGCACGAGCTGCAGCCCGACGGTGTGGCCTTCCGAGACGAAGAGGTTCACGCCCGGGTACAGCTCGGTGCCGCCCTCGAGCAGGTGCAGCTGCCCGCTCTTCTCGAGGGGCGCGAAGTCGTCTGGGCGGAAGCTGCCGCGATCTTTGTCGGTCGCCTGGTGCGCCCATTTCCAGTGGCGGCGCTGCAGGTGGTACGTCGCTTTGGGGAAGTTGAGGCACGAGGTGCCGGAGTCGTCGCGCACGGTGCCTCCGGCGTGATCGAAGTGCAGGTGGGTGAGGACGACGTCGGTGATGTCGTTGCGCGTGAGGCCAGCGCGCGCCAACCCGGCGTCGATGCCCCGGTCGTCGTTCGAGATGCCGTAGAGATCGCGGTGGCGGCCATCCCAGCGGGTGCCGATGCCGTCATCGACGAGGATGCGGCGTTTGCCATCGATGACCAGCATGCAGCGCAGCGCGAAGGTGATGCGGTTGCGCGCGTCAGGCGTGAAGTGACGCTCCCAGAGCGGGCGGGGCACGACGCCGAACATCGCTCCGCCATCGAGAGAGACCGTGCCGTCGCACACCTCGTGAACCTGCAGGGGACCCAGCTCGAAGGGCATGGCCAGAGTGTCTCACGTTCACCGAGAGGCAGAGCGCTCTTTGGCCCGCGCCGTGACAGAGTGGCGACATGCAGACGTCGTACGATCTGGTGCTGCAGGGAGCGCCGGGCACTCCCCTCGAGGTGGCGCCCGTCGAAGCGGCGATTCGTGAACGGGGCGGCGTGACGCGCGGTGACGGCGCGCTCGTGTGGCGGTTTCCCTCGGGCGACGTGGTGGCGCTGCCGCTGAAAGAAGCCGGGGTGGTGACGGGCCTCGAGCTGAAGGTGCCGTTCTCTGATCGCACCGAGTTGTTGGCGAACGTGTTGACCTCGGGCGTCGAGCTCGCGCGCACGTTGTCGCTGCGCCTCGTCGATCCCCAGCTCGCGCGCACGGTGCTCGAAGCCGACGCGGGCGCCGTGACCGACGAGTTCCTGCGCATCGCCCGCTACGCAGGGCAGTACTACGGCATCGGAGACGCGCTGCCGATGGCGGTTGCTCCGTCGCAAGAAGAGGGCATGTCGCCGGTGACACGCGCGGTGCTCATCGTGCTCGTGTTCGCGGTCGCGATGGCTGCGGCGTACCAGTACTTCTCGCCGTCGCCCGAGTGAGTCACTTCACGAAGCGCCAGCAGCGGTGCAGCTTCTGACGGAAGTCCTGTGGCTGTGACTTGAGCTCTTCGGCCGGAGTGAGATCGTCGTCGAGCTCGAACTCGAGGAAGTTGTTCGAGAAGTAGAGCGTGCCGCCGGTCGCGAGCCGATCGAGACAGCGCTCGATGAGCCACGCGTGATCGCGCTGCACCTCGAAGCGCCGGCCCATCTTCTTCGACGACGAGAACGAGGGCGGGTCGACGACGATGAGATCGTACTCGCCGCGATCGTGTTCGACCCACGCGAGCACGTCGTCACGCAATACGCGGTGTTTCGGGCCGGGAGAAAAACCGTTGAGCGCGAAGTTGCGCTCGGCCCACGCGCAGTAGGTGTTGCTCAGGTCGACGGTGGTCGTGGCGGCGGCTCCACCCGCGAGGGCGTGAACCGTGAACGCGCCGGTGTACGCGAACAGGTTCAAGAAGCGCTTGCCGCCCGCCTCGGAGCCCACGCGCTTTCGCGTGACGCGGTGGTCGAGGAAGAGCCCGGTGTCGAGGAAGTCGGTCAGGTTGCACTCGAACTTGCGCCCGTACTCTTCGACCGTGACGAGGCGCGAGGCTGGCGTCGACTTCTCGAAGCGGCCTTCACCCCAGGCTTTCGGCTCGTGGATCTTCACGATGACGTCGGT
>JAEUJR010000749.1 GCA_016793585.1 Archangium sp. | reverse complement strand
GTCGACACGCTCATCACGATTCCGAACCAGCGCCTGCTCACGCTGCAGACCGAGCCGCTGCCGTTGCTCGACTCGTTCCGCAAGGCCGACGAGGTGCTGCTGCACGCCGTGCAGGGCATCTCGGACCTCATTCAGTACCACGGGTACATCAACGTCGACTTCGCCGACGTGAAGACGATCATGAGCGAGCAGGGCCTGGCGCTCATGGGCACCGGCCGCGCGTCGGGTGAGAAGCGGGCGCTGCGCGCGATGGAGCAGGCGATCGCGTCTCCGCTGCTCGAAGACGTGACGATCGACGGCGCGCGCGGGCTGCTCATCAACATCACCGCGGGCCGCGACATCACCCTGCAGGAGATCCACGAGGCGATCTCGATCGCGCAGGAGTCGGCTGACTCCGAGGCGAACATCATCTTCGGCTCGCTCGTCGACGAGAACGTGAAGGACGAGGTGAAGATCACCGTCATCGCGACCGGCTTCGTGGGCCGCGACGTGAAGGTGACCTCGCGTGGCTCGGGTGAGTTCCGCCCCGCGACGCAGGGCTCGCTCATTCCCGGCCGCACGACCTCGGTTCCGTCGATGCCCGCCGTGATGGCGCCCGTCACCGTGAGCGCGCAGGCGTCGTCGAGCACCATGTCGATGAGCCCGGCCATGTCGCGCCCGCAGGCTCAGGAGCCCGTCGAGCAGGTCGCGACGCTCGTTCCGAACAAGGTGGGCTCGCGTCAGCTCGGCTCGAACGAGCGCCCGCAGTCGCCGCGCATCGTGACGCGTGACGCGTCGCTGCCGCTCGACGAAGACCAGTACGACATTCCGACGTTCCTGCGCCGCCAGGGCGGCCATAGCAACGATCCGGCGTAGTCAGACTTGGCGGTTGATGGACACGAGCCGAGGGGCGCTTGGCGGCCTCCCTCGGCTCGTGGTGTTTTCAGAGGTCGACGACGGGCTCGGGAGGCGGGTCGGGAATGTTGTCGTCGAGGCGGTCCGAGAGGGGGAGCGGCTCGAGCCCTTGAAGGACCTCGCGCAAAGTCGTGACCTTCGGAAGATTCGCTTCTCGTCAGTGCGGTCGTGAGCGTCAACCTGTCGAGTGCGGTGAAGTCGTCAGGCCAGCTTCAGCCGGTCAACTCAGAGCGGCGTGATGGCGAGGTTGTCGAAGTACAGCTGCGCCTCCCAGCTCGAGAACCCGAACCGGTCGTGCCCCTTGCCCTTGAGCGGGAACGGGTCATCGAAGCGCATGAACTCGCGGCCATCGATCGACCAGATGATCGTCGAGCCACGCCGCTCGATGTGCCAGTGCTCGGTGCGGCCGATCTGCACCGGCCACGGGTTCGCCTCGACGCGCATGCGGGTGTTCTCGCGGAACACGCCCGTCTTCACGAGATCGGCATCGGGCAGGTTCTTCTCACGCTGCAGCCGACCAGCCTCGGCCTGGAGCGCCGCCAGCGACGCGCCGTGCTCGTCGAGCCGCGCGATGATGCTGATGGAGTTGTTCCACCCGCCGTGAATCAGCACGTAGCCCGACGCGTGGTCGCTGCCGTCGCCGAAGATCTCGCACTTGATGTCGCCCTCGGGAGACATGGAGCGAACGTCGAAATCGACCGCCACGTTCTCGGGCAGCTTCGCCTTGAGCCAGAGCGGGTTGTTCTTCACGCCGGGCGACAAGAGCTCGCCGCCCACCGTGCGCCACATGCCGCCCGTCGACCAGAAGTCGGTCTCGACCACGGCCGGAGCGTCGAAGCTCTGCGGGCCGTAGGGCACGGTCGTGGTGACTGCCGACTCCCCGCGAAGCAGGAAGTAGTGAATGAGCGGCAGGTTGAAGATCGCGACCGCCGCGACGATGGCGATGATCGACGATCGGGGCAGGGCGCCAGGCTTCTGCCACGGCGTTGCGGCGACTGCTTCGGTGCTGCTGACCGCGGGGGTCGATGACTCCACCGACTCCTCCTTGTCCTTGCGCTTCGGCTGTCCCATGACGACGGCGGCCCTAGCACGAGCCTCGACGAGATGTCATCGCGAAGCCCGCAGCCAGATTCGGCTCATCGCCTCGGCCACCGCGGCGTGCTCGAGCAGGTGCGCGGCCATCACCCTCGGAGCGCCGCCCTGCGTCCACGTCCACAGCGGTGCCCCCGTGTCGGCGAGCGAAGTCCACTCGAGTCCGTACACAGTGCCAGTCGGCACGTGGCGCTCGTGCTTCTCGCCGATGATCACGAAGTCCGGCGTCTCCACGCGGCCGGGCGAGAACTCCGACAACCGCTGCCAGCTCTCAGGCAACCAGATCTGAAACGGCAGGCGATCGGTGAACGTGAAATCGCTCAACACGCGGCGAAGCGCTGGGTGAACCGGGCCCTGAAAGCGGCCCTCGAGCGCAGCCCACGCGGCGGCGTCGAGGTCGAGCGCGTCGACGGGCAGGCTCAGCAGCTGGGCTGCCAGTGCATCGGTGCGCGCCGTCATCGGTCAATCGCCTTTGCCACTGTCCTTCGTGTAGCTGGCCCACCGCTTCTCGACCTGCTTCTTCTCGGCCGCGGCCTTCTTCGCCATCACCTTGTCGCGTTTCGCCTGCGCGGCCTTCTCGGGCGGAGGCAGCACGAACATCTGGTAGCCGAACCCCGCCACCGCGAAACACGACGCGACCGAAACGGCTGCGGGCCACAACCCGGCCAGCTTCTCGACGAGCCCGGGAATCGCAGGGCTCAGCGCCGCCATCAGCCCGATGAGCGTCAGCCAGCCGCCCGTCAACGTCGCGAGCAGCACGCTGATGGGCCGCTCCATCACCACGCCCAGCGCGCCGCCGATGATGAACGCCGGCACGAAGCCGAGCAGCCAGTCGCTCTGGCCCGCGAGGTTCGCCGCCATCAGACCGATGGGAATGCCGAACCCGAAGAACACGCTCGAGGCCGGCACCACGAAGCCGAGCACGCAGAGCAGCGCCGACGCTCCAAGCGCGATCTGCTGCTGCTGCGTTCCAAACCCCAGCCGCGCCGCCAACGGGCCAATCCAGATCTGCCCAATGACAAGCCCCAGCGGCCCCGCCACCGCACGAAACAACATGCCGCCGCCGCGCAGCAGCATCGCGACGCCGACCGCCGACATCACGAGCCCTGCCCACACCGGCAGAAACCGGAAGAGCGCGACCCACCCGGCCGGGTCGAAGTGTTTGTACGGCTCGAGGGCCCGCTGCAGCGTCTCCACGAACGGCTCCGTCAGTGCGAAGAGGCCACGCCACCGTCAGCCGCGCTCGACGTCGCATCGGCCGGCTTGCCCGAATACCGGGTCGTGGCGAGCGTGACGAGCACGAGGAACACCGCGAGACAGATGCCCGCGTAGAGGTACGGCTTCGGCGGAACGACCGAGCGATTCACGATCGCCTGCGCGACCTGCTCGGGCAACTCGCCGATGTTCTCGTCGGCGGCCGAGTATTCCTTCGCCAGCCGCTTCGCGACCTCGTCGTCGTCGGGGCCCTTCTTGCCTTCGATGACCGCCTTCGCGAGCGTGCGCGCGGTGACGACGTCACCCGACTCGAGCGCCGCGGCCGCCACGGCCAGCACCGACTTCTTCTCGTTCTTCTCGGCCCGTGCGTCTGGGGAGGCCTTCTTCGAAGCCTTCGACATGCGCGGGCGTATAGCGTGATTCCGGGATAAGGGAACGCCCCGGAGGTTGCGTGCGTTCGAGGTCGGTGACACGTCGGGCACTCCTGCTGTCGTCTCT
>JAEUJR010000732.1 GCA_016793585.1 Archangium sp. | reverse complement strand
CGCCCGTCACGCCCGTCACGTCGGCGGCCAGGTTCGCGTTGAGGTTCTCCATCACGAACATCACCATGCCCGTGGCGACGAGCGCGTCGATGGCGGCGTCGGAGAACGTCGGCCCATGTCGAACGCTGTCGACGCTGACGCCGCAGTCGCCGCCCATGAGGGTGATGACCGCGGTGTCTCGCATCTGGAAGTTGGCGAGCGCGCAGTTCGCGTTCATTCCCAACGCCACGGTCGCTGCGGTCGCGCCGAGGTCGTAGAAGTAGCGATTGCCGCGCTCGGGCTGAAAGCCCAGCGCCCCCACTTCGGACCAGTAGCCGGAGTGCAGCGCGAAGTGGGCCTTCTGCGCCGCGTACAGCGCCTTCAGGTTCGCGCTCGCCTCGGCCTGCTTCCCCTTCGCCTGGAACTTGATGAAGTTGGGAATCGCGATCGCCGCGAGAATGCCGACGATGGCGATGACGAGCATCACCTCGATCAGCGTGAAGCCGTACGTCCTTCGACCCATGGTGAACGGCAGTTTGCCTCGTTTGTGAGGCGCGTGGGCGGGAAGGGCGTCGCCATGATCTCGGTCAATCGGCCCTGGCCATACATGGGCGCCGTCTTCGAGATGAGCGTGAACCACATCGCGCCGCCGGGCCGCAGGCAGAGCAGAGCGCGTCGGCTCCTCGCCCCACATCAGCCGCTTCGACGCGAACTGCGCTTCCCACGACTCGGAGCGAAGAGCGTCAGGGAGGACAGGAAGAATCGGTGGTGACTTCGAGGTCGTCGAGGTCGAGCCGCTCGGTGACGGTGGCCGAGCCGCACGTTCCCGGGCCGCCGCTCTGCAGGAACGCCAGCGAGACGGGGAGCCCCGCGCGTGACGATGGCAGGCACACCACCTGGCGCGTCCAGTTCAGCGCAGGCAACAGGGTCACTGCGCCCGACGAGACGAAGGAGCCGCTCTGGAGGCCGAAGGTCGCCGAGCCGCCACCGCCCGAGCGTCGGTAGAAGAACCGCACCGCCGCGCCGGCTCCCGAAGCCGAGGCCGCAGGCACCTTCACCAGCTGCTCGGTCGTCGAGCCGGTGCACGCTCCCGTCGACGCGCGCCAGAACGCCCAGCCGCCCCGGGCCTGAGAGGGGCTGACGAGCACGCCTGCGTTCGCCACGAGCGGGGTGTTGGTGCTGACGACCCACGGCAACCCATCAGTCATCTCGAAGCCGCCGTTGACCACGTCGCCACCAGGACACGACGGGTCCGAGACCAGCTGCATGTCGTCGAGCTCGACGGTGCGCACCTCGGGCGTCGCGCAGCTCGTCTGGCCCACGTGTCGAAGATTGAACCAGACGAGCGGGACGCTGCCGGCGAGCGCCGACGGCAGGCAGATGGTCTGGGTGACGAGGGCGCCCGGCGTGGTGATGCGCGCGACGCGGGCCGCGGAGGTGAGCGAGAGCCCGCTGGAGACCTCGAGCACCGAGCCGCTCGTGCCACGAACCTTGAACCGCAGCGCCGCGTTCGCCAGCGAAGAGGCCAGCGGGGCCGAGAACGTCGTGGCTGCGCTCGCCGTATCGCACTCGGTGTTCATGCTCATTCGCAGGCCGCGGCTCGAGTCGATGGCGCCGGGCACGATGGAGGCGCCACCCGACAGCAGCCAACCACCACCGCCTTCGAAGTCGCCGTTCGTCACCGCGCCGATGGCAGGGCAGAGCCCGCCCGCGGGAACGAGCTCGAGCTGCTCGAGCGTTGCCGGCTGGAAGAAGCAGCCGCTGGAGTCGATGGTTGCGGTGCGGACTTCGACCGAGGTGGGGCCGTTCGTCATCGCGCCCTCGCCGAGGCAGTACGCGCGTGTCTGCGTGAAGCTCTGGAGCGCCTCGGTCATCACCACCGACTGCCCGACGCGCACGGCGAAGCCCTGGGTGCCGCTCGAGCCCTGATGCGTCATCACCAGCGCGAGCGGCTCGGTCGACGCGTGAGGCATCACCACGTTTCGCTGAATGAACGAGCCCTGGTGGGCGCACATGGTGACGGTGAGCACGCCGCCGTCGTTGGGGTTCCACTGCCAGCCACCGTCGACCTGCCACTGCCCCGAAGGTGAGTCGATGAGCGAGGGGTCACGAAGCCCGCCCGACCAGGTGCAGCCGGCGCCACCGTCGGCCGTCGCCGAGTAGCCGGAGTGACAGACACAGGTCGCGGCGCCCGCGTTGTCCCGGCAGAACGAGTTGCGCTCGCACGTCGTCGTCGCGCAGTTCGCCAGGCACGACCCGTCGCCGTCGTTGTCCTGAAACCCGGTCGCGCAGGTCGAGCAGCTGAGGCCGGTGTAGCCAGGGGCGCAGCTGCACGTCGTCGACCCCGTCGCGTCTGCGCAGGCGCCGTGCCCGTTGCAGCTCGCAGCGGTGCACGCCGAACGACAGCTGCCGTCGCCGTCGTTGTCCTGGAAACCCGGCGCGCACGTCGAGCACGTGACGCCTGCGTGGCCCGTCGCGCAGGTGCACGTGGCGGTGCCGGAGGTGTCGGCGCACGTTCCGTGGCCAGCGCAGGTGCTCGCCGTGCACGCCGCCGCGCAGGTGCCGTTGCCGTCGTTGTCCTGGAAACCAGAGCTGCAGGTGGTGCAGGTCGCGCCCGTGTAGCCGGGAGCGCAGGCGCACCCTGCCTGGCCGGTGGTGTCGGTGCAGGTGCCGTGGCCGGAGCACGTGGCGCTGCTGCAGGCTGGGCGACAGACGCCATCACCATCGTTGTCCTGGAAGCCTGCGGCGCAGGTGGCGCAGTTGAGCCCGGTGTACGCCGGCGCGCAGGTGCAGGCAGCGGTGCCGCTCTGTTCGGTACACGTGCCGTGTGCAGAACAGGTGAGCCCGAGCGTGACGCAGGTGGGCAGACAGGTGCCGTTGCCATCATTGTCCTGAAAGCCGCTCGCGCATTGGGTGCAGAGCGCTCCGGTGTAGCCGGAGTTGCACGCGCAGCGCTGGGTCGAGCCGGTGTTCACGCATTGGCCGTTCGCGCCGCAGACGAGCGTGCAGGCCGTCGTTCCACCGCCGGTCGCGCCGCCCGCGCTCCCTCCACCAGCCGAGCCTCCGCCCGACGCCGTAGCGCAGTCGCAGGTGGTGAAGCTCTGGCCCGAGCCCTCACAGACTTGAACACCCTGACGACCACCTGGGCAGGCGCAGAACTCCGACCTGCCGGGAACGCAGCGCTGCGGGTCGGGTGCGGCGCAGGCGGCGAGGAGCAGCGCGAGCGCGCAGGGCGTGAGGCGGTCGGTGGGGGCCATGGCCCGAGGCTAACCACCCGCTTCAGGCCGGTGGATATAGGCATTGCGCCGAGGTCGCGCCCTCGCTCAGCGCAGGCGGTAACGGCCAATGACCGCGTCGTGGTCGGTCGCGTAGCCGCCCTGCACGCGCGTGCCGAGGTTCACCAGCTCGGGCCCCTTCGTGTGCATGAGGTAGTCGAGCGTGCTGTGGCCGTGCGTGCCGACGTTGAGCTTGTTGTCGTAGCGAACGTGGTCGCCGAGCACCTTGAAGCTGTCGCGGTTGAAGTCGCCGCCGACGATGACCTCGGCGCCCTGCTTCTCGAAGTGCCGCACGAGGTCGTTGAGCTGCGACATGTGCTCGCGCCACTGCTTGCGTCGCCACTCGGTGGTGGGCTTGTGCTCGCCCCACGCGCCGCTGATGAGGTGCGTGTTGATTCGCACGACCTCTTTCCCCGTCTCGCGGTGCTTCAGCTTCACCCACGTGATGTTCCGGTGCGGGGTGACGCCAGCGAGCCCCTTGTGCGTGGTGATGGAGTCTCCGCCCGTCTTCTTCCAGAGGTCGTTGCGCCACGAGATGGGGTTCGCGCTGCCCTTCGGCATGAAGTGGCTCCAGTTCGGAGGCAGGTCGCGAATCGCCTGGCGGTAGCGCTCAGGCTCGATCTCCTGCCAGCCGATGATGCTGGCCTGATGCGACGCTTTTCGAACGTCGTGCACGACGCTCGTCTGGCGCATCTCGGGGTTCGACTTCACGTTGATGGTGGCGGTTCGAAAGGTGACGGCGCTCATGCGCTCATTGTCGGAGGCGCACCTTCACTCACGCGGCGAGAATGTGTCAGCGCTCCTATCAATTTGAGCACGCAACCTTCTCTGGGGAGCACGACCCTCAGTTTTCTGCCTGCCCGCTTCGGCAAAGCCGCATGACCCCGGGCCGCCGACGAGGTGTGTGTCTTGCAGCTCGTCCACGCATGTCTCGCTCCGCAGTCCTCGCCTTGCTGGTGCTCACGGGGTGCCCGGCAGCTCAGCCCGTCAACGACGCTGGCCTCGAGCCCGACGCTGGCGGCCTGGTTCCCGACGCTGGTTCTGGCGGAGGCGACGCCGGCTTCGAGTGGCCCGTGCCCATCTCGCCCATCAGCATCACGCCGCACGCCTCGTGGAAGAACCGCGTCACCATTCCCTTCGACCCGTTCGCCCAGGAATCGGCCGAGGTGCTCTGGGTGAAGTTCACCGTGCTGATGCGCGACCCGACGAAGGTCTACTTCCAGGACGGCCGCACGTACCCACTGCACGCGCCCTTCGCCGTCGCGCGGCTCGACCCGTTCGTCGGCATGACCGTGCCGCAGTTCGACGCCGTCTCGCTGCACGAGGCCGGGCAACAGGCCATCACCGGCGCGGTGTTGATGAACGCCAACGTCAACGAGGTGGGCATTCAGCTCGTGCGCGCCGACCCGTACCGCAAAGAGATGGTGAAGCGCGTCTTCGACCTCGTGAAGAGCTCCCTCGATGCGCAGCCGGGGCTGCAGACCTTCTACATGCCGACGTTCGAGCAGCAGGCCAGCGCCGACCGCGAGCGCGCGTGGCTCGCGACGAACGGCATTCCACTCTCCACGCCCGACCGGTGGACGCGCGGCAGCGTCTGCTACGCGACGGGCTGGGCGCTCGGAAAGCTGGTGCACGTCGCGCCCGCCGACATCGACGCCGCGTACGCCGACGGCCGCCTCACGGTGAACGACGTTCTGGTGACCGAGCGCATTCCCGCCGAGGTGCCGCCCGTCGCCGGCATCATCTCGCTCAGCGCCGCGACGCCGAACTCGCACGTCGCCATTCTCGCCACCACGCTCGACATTCCCTTCGTGTTCACGCCGCACGAGACCGACGTGACGAAGCTCGCCGCCCTCGACGGCAAGCAGGTGATGGTGCGCGTGTCGACCGCCACCGGCTCCTGCACGTTCGACGTGTTCGACGCGACCACGCTCGCGCCGACGGTGCGCACGCAGTTGCTGAACACCAAACAGCCGCCTGCGCTCAACCTGCCGGCGAAACAAACGCGCGGTGCCTACTCCGCCAGCACCGATGGTCTGCAACCGGCCGACGCGCGCTTCTTCGGTGGCAAGGCGGCCAACTACGGCCTGCTCCGCCGCGCCGTTCCCAACGACTCGTACCCTGCCGTCGCGCTCTCGTTCGACGTGTGGGACGACGCCCTGGCCCAGCAGGTCTCGACGGGCCGCACGCTGCGCGCGGAGCTCGACCAGCGGCTCGCGCCCATCTCGACGTGGCCTCCGCAGAACCTCGCCGTCACCAAGGCCACCCTCGCGCAGCTGCGGGCGTTCATCGAGGCCGAGGCCACGTTCTCGAGCGCAGCCCAGGCCGGCATTCGTGCGGCGCTCACCGGCTTCGACCCGGCGAAGGGCATTCGTTTTCGCTCCTCGACGAACGTGGAGGACTCGGCGCAGTTCACCGGCGCCGGGCTCTACGACAGCTTCACCGGCTGTCTCGCCGACGACGACGACCAGGACACGGTGGGCCCCAGCCGCTGCACGCCAACGAAGAAGGACGAGCGTGGCGTCTTCCTCGCGCTGCGCCGCGTGTTCGCCAGCTTCTACAACGACAACGCGTACCTCGAGCGCCTGCGCCACCACGTCGACGAGTCGCAGGTCGGCATGGCGGTGCTCGTGCACGCCTCGGTGCCCGACGAAGAAGAGCTCGCCAACGGCGTGGCGACGTACGTGTGGAGCGACTCCGCCTCGAAGACGCTCGACGTCGTCACGCAGCTGGGCGCCGACTCCGTCACCAACCCCACCGGCGAATCGACGCCCGAGGTGCTGCGCGGCTGGAGCTACGCCTCGAACGCGTGGACGTTCTTTCTCGGGCGCCCGTCGAGCCGCGTTCCACTCGGCCGTTGGGTGATGAACGACCAGGGCGCCGACAACGACTACAAGAAGCTGGGCGTGCTCCTCGACCGCGTGGCGGCTGCGTATGCGCCGACGGTGACGGCTCCGTTCGCCCTCGACTTCGAGTTCAAGAAGCAGCTCCCGGCGCCCGGGAAGCTGTGGGTGAAGCAGGTGCGCCCGCTGCCCGCGCCCACGACGACGAACACGGTGGTGCCCTTCGTGCTCAACCGCCCGCGGCGGCTGTGCACCTTTCAAGGCGAGAACTCGAACCTGCTCTCGATTCACCGCACGCGGTTGCGGCTCGACGTTCAGCTGCGCGACGTGAGGCTCACCGACGCCGAGCGCATGCAGTCGCTCTTCGCGTCACCGACCCTCGAGCTCGTCGAGCAGGACGGCGTCCAGACGCTGAGCGGCGCTCCTTCGAGCTGGCCGGGCTTCGTGCACTCGCAAGACATGAACGCGCTGCTCGACAGCTTCTCGTTCGGCAGCGGCGCCCGGGCGCGCACCGTGCAGTTCTCGGTCGAGGTGCCTCGTCTGGTGAACGCCACGCAGCCGCCCATCATCACCTCGCAGGAGCTGCTCTATTGGGTGCACGTCACGTGGGCGCAGCCGCAGGTGGCGATTCCCCAGTTTCCCGGAGCGCCCACCACCACCCTCGAAGACGACGTCGTGCTGCAGGCGTGCCCCGAAGACGAGGTCATCACCAGCCGCCACTCGCTGCAGACGCGCACCTTCGACAAGAGCGGCATCAGCGTGACGACGAAGTTCTACTGGCCGCCCAACCCCACGGGGCCGACCGCCGGCTACACCGCTCCGAACGTGAAGTGGGTGAGCACCGACATCACGGGGCTCACCACGCAGCCGCTCCACCTCACCGCCGACTTCGCGCAGACCTACCGGCCGCAGCACCACAACTTCACCGAAGACTTCCTGTTCGACCCCTTCAGGGACCCCGCGACGACCGCCACGCAGAAGAGCGAGCTGATGACGCGTGACGTGAGGTGGCTCATCGTCTCGACCGACAGCCAGCCGTTTCGCGCCGTGAAGTTCGATGGAACGTTGAGCGCGTTGCCCTGACTCAATAGCGGGGTCTGGGAGGCACCGTCACGGTGAGCGCCAAAGGGGCGTTCGTCACCCGAACCGTCTGCACCTCGGCGCCGTCGATGCGCAGCGTCACCTCGCCGGGGTCGCTGTCGAGCACGCAGGTGCCCATCGTCGCTTCGTGCGTCTCGTCAGGGCGGCCGGCGGTGCAGAAGCTCTGCCGCTCGGAGCCGATGAACGCGGCCACCTGCACGAAGGGTGACGTCACGGGCTGCTTCGTGGCCGGGTCCAGCACGGTGACGGTGAGCAGGGCGCGCCGCTCGTTCAACACCACGGTGGCAGACGCCTTCGCCGCGAGCACGAGCGGCTTGAAGCCGATGCGGCGAACGCGGAGCTCGGACGGCGGAGGGTCTTCGAGCTCGAGGCTGTAGCGCCCTGCCGCGTCGGTGCGGGTGAACATGCCATTCGGCGGCCCGACACGCGCGTCGGCCACGGGCTTGCCCTCGGCGTCCACCACGGTGCCGGCCAGGGTGCTGTGCGGCGTCGTGCGGGCGGTGATGGTGATGGGCCGCGTGGCGTCGATGGTGAGGTCCGAGGGGAACCGGAACCAGCCGTGGCGCTCGACGATGGCGCGGTTCGGCCGAAACGACAGCGCCGCCGAGAACGTGCCGTCGGCGGCGGTCACCACGTCGTGTTGCCGGTAGTACGTGCCACAGCCCTGAGCGTCGACGTACCCACTGAGCTGCGTGGTGTCGGTGAGCGTCACGACCACGTCGGCCAGACCAGCGCCCGTCTCGTCCACCACCCGGCCCGTCACCGTCGTGGGCACGCCACCATCGGGGTTCGCCTTGCGCCGGGGTTGAGCCACCGCGGTGACGGCGACGCAGCCCACCAGCAGCACGAGGCGTATCGTCACAGTTCCCCTCACGGCGTCACCGCTTCGCATTGGGCGATGGCTTCGAGGGCGGCCCACTCGGTGGGGGCCAGCAGGGCGTTCAGCATCACAGGCAGCGTAGCCGTTCGTTCGGCGGGGCGGGTAGCCGGGTGGAGTTGGTTCCTTCGTGAGACATTCGATAGTGTCATGTATCACGTGTCTCAGCTCGAACGCGCCATGAAGTCGCTCAAACGCTCGGGTCGGCCGGTCACCATGGCCGCGTTGGCGAAGCAGCTCGGCGTCTCTCGCGCCACGCTCTACCGGCAGGTGGGAAACGCCACGGGCGTGCAGGCGCGGGTGGGCGAGCCGGTGAGTCTCCGCAAGAGTGACGCGGCGCTGTTCGCGGCGGTGAAGGTGGTGATGGGCGCGCGTGGGCTGCGCGGTACGACGCTCGACGCCGTGGCGACCCAGGCGAAGGTGTCGGTGGTCACGCTGCACCGGCGTTTTGGAGACAGGCTCGGGCTGCTGCGCGCGTTCATGGATGCGTTGCCGGCGCGCCAGGCCGGGCGCGCGCTCGCCGGAGCCGACGTGAAGCAGGTGCGCGAGGTGCTGCGGCAGTTCACCCGTCAGGCGCTGGTGGAGTTCGAAGGTTCGCTCGAGGTGATGCGCGCGATGCTCGGTGACCCTGCCGCGGCCGAGGAGCTCTCGACGAAGGGGCGCGACCCGGCCCGTGGCGTCTCGGCTGGTGTGCTGGCGTATTTCACCCGCTGTGTCTCGGCGGGCACGCTCGTCGGCGACCCGGGCGCGCTCACCACGGTCTACCTCTCGTCGTTGTTCGGCTTCGGGCTCGTCATCGGCACCTTCCTGCGTGGCCAGTCGCTCGCGTCACCCGCGTCGGCCGAGCTGCTGGTGTCGGGCTTTCTCGAAGGAGCGCTGCCCGGGAGGCGCCGATGATGCTCGAGCTGAAGGCCGGCCTCCCCGACGACGCCGCCCTCGGTGGCAAGGCGCGCGGGCTTGTGAAGCTGCTGAACGCAGGCGCGAAGGTGCCCCGGGCCTTCGTGCTCGGCGCCGAACACTTCGCGACCACGCTCTCGGCTCCCGTGCGCGAGGCGCTGAAGCAGACGTGGGAGGCGCTCGGCGGACAACCAGTGGCGGTGCGCTCTTCGGGCGTCGACGAAGACGGCGCGGTGAGCTCGTTCGCCGGCCAGTTCGACACCGTGCTGAACGTGCGCTCGCGCGAGGCGCTCGAAGCGGCCGTCGTGAAGTGCTGGGCCTCGGCGCAATCGGAGCGCGTCACGGCCTACCGGGCCCACGTCGGCGCAGGCGAAGCGCGGCTCGCGGTCATCGTGCAGCAAATGGTGCAGCCCCGGCTCGCCGGAGTCGTCTTCACGCAGGCTCCGAAAGGCGCGCGGGGAGAGATGGCCATCGAAGCCGTCGAGGGGCTGGGCGAAGCGCTCGTGTCGGGCCGCGCCACGCCGGTGCCCATCTCTGCGGCCGACCGCGAACGCCTCGAGACCGAAGCGCGCGCGCTCGAGCGTCACTTCGGCGAGCCGCTCGACCTCGAGTGGGCGCTCACGGCCGACGGGCAGCTCTCCTGGTTGCAGGCGCGGCCCATCACCACCTCGGTCTCGCAGAGTGACGCGCACCTCGTGTGGAGCAACACCAACGCCGGCGAGCTGCTCCCCGATGTGGCCACGCCGATGACGCTCGATGTCGTCGAGCGCGTGGTGCACATGCTCTTCGCGAGCTTCACCGAAGACCTCGGCGTCGACTGGGACCGCACGCCCCTCATCGGCCTCGTCGGCGGGCGCATCTACTTCTGCATGAACACCTTCCTCGCCATCTCGAAGGCCGTGCCGGGCATGGCGTCGAAGAACCCGGCCGAGCTCTTCGGTGGGCACGCGCAGGAGATTCTCGATGGGCTTGCGAAGGTGAAGGCGGCGGAGCACCCTGTCGTGCGCGTCTCGGGCCGCAGGCTCGTCAGCGGCGTGCTCAAGCTCGTCGGCCGCATGCTGCTCAACCTCGGCGTGCAGCCCGACGCGGGCGTGCAGCGCATCGTCGCCGACACGAAGGCGCTCGCGGCGGTGCGGGTGTCGACGCTCTCCGACGAGGCGTTACTCGCGCATCTCGAGCGGCTCAACGGCGGCATGGGGCCCGCGTTTCACGACGTGTTCGCGGCCATCGCGGTCGGCATGGCGTGCACCAACGCGACGCTGCAGGTGTGCCAGCGGTGGCTCGGTGATGCCGACGGCTCGCGCGGCTCGTCCCTCTTCTCCGGCCTCGGCGGGGTCGACTCGGCCGAGAGCGCGTTGTCGTTGTTTCGGCTCGGCGAGGCGCTGCGTGGGTTGCCGTTGAGTTCGTGGGCCGAGCTCGAGCCTGCTTTGACGCCGCCGCTGCGCGCGCAGTGGAACGAGTGGATGGAGCGGCATGGGCACCACGCGCGGGCCGAGCTCGACATCTCGCAGCCGCGGTGGAGCGAGGCGCCAGACCAGGTGCTGGCGACGCTGCGTGCCTGGAGCTCGGGGGCCCAGCTCGCCGAGCGCACGACAGCCATCGAACGCCGTCGTGTCGACGTCGAGGCGGAGTCGTTCGCGAGGCTCCGGCCGTTGAAGCGGGCGGTGCTGCGTGCGCTGCTCGAGCGTGGGCGGCGGGGCACGCGGCTGCGCGAACGGCTCAAGAGCGAGAGTGTGCGGCGCATCGGGCTGTCGCGGCAGGCGTTGCATGAAGTCGGCGCGCGGCTCGTGCAACGCGGCACGGTGGAGCGCGCCGACGACGTGTTCTTCCTTCGATTGCGTGAGCTGGGCGAGGCGTTGGCGGGGAAAGCAGAGGCGCGTTGGGCGCGCACGGTGGCTCGGCGCCGCGCGGAGCATCGGCAGTGGTTGCCGCTCTCGCCGCCTCCGGTGGTGGTGGGCGTGCTCGACCCGGCGTCAGCGTTGCCGCCTCCCGTGCCCGACGCGACGGTGCTCCGTGGGCTCGCGGTGAGCGGTGGAGTGGTCGAGGGCATCGCGCGCGTGGTGCTGCGCGCCGATGAAGAGACGCGCGTGGCGCCGGGCGAGATTCTCGTCGCGCCCTTCACCGACCCGGGCTGGGCGCCCTACTTCGTCGCTGCGAGCGCGCTGGTGGTCGACCTGGGCGGCATGCTCTCGCACGGCAGCATCATCGCGCGCGAGTACGGCATTCCTGCGGTGGTGAACGTCGGTCACGGCACCCGGCGAATCACGAGCGGTACGCGCATTCGGGTCGATGGCTTCCGCGGTGAAGTCACCATTCTCGAGTGAGCGCCGTGGAGGCGTTGCCGCCCAGTCGTGCGATGATTCGGTGATGCGCAGGTCGTTGCTTCTCCTCTGCCTGCTGGGCGTGTCGTGCCTTCGGCCCGTAGACGCCGACGCGCAGGTGGTCGCCTCGTGCAGGGGTGACTGCCCAGCGGGAGCGTGTTCGCAGGAGTGCGCTGCAGCCATTCCCGACGCCGGCTGTGACTCCCCGGAGCGCTGCCTCGCCGCCTGGGCCTGCGCGCGGAGCCCGACGACGCCCTGCTCGAGCTACACGGCCGAGCGGTTTGGTCTCACGCCGCCGACGAGGTGTGCCAGCACGCCGGGTTCGTACTGTGTCGAGGTTCTGACGTCGGCGCGGCACCTCGTGGCCGTGCAGTGTACCGACGCTGGCGTCGAGGCCACCGACTGCAGTGTCGCGGCCTGTGATGGCGGCGTGTTTCCCGCCTCGTGCCGGGGCGTGTGCCCGACGCAGTATTGCGTTCGCTGAGCCGGCCGTTGACCGACGACAAGCGTGAGCCGAGCGGTCGGGCTCGTGCTTCTCACCGGACATGCGCTCGTTCGTGCTGTTGTTCGTCGCTGCGCCCGCACTGGCGGCCGATTGGTACGTGGCTCCCAACGGCATGGATGGAAATGCAGGCACCATGGCTGCTCCGCTCGCGACCCTCGGCGCTGCTCGCACGCGCTCTGCGACGGGTGACCGCATTCTGCTCGCACGCGGTGGCACCTGGTTCGCGGCGGGGCTCGACGTCGGCGCGGGTCGCACCCTGGGCGCGTACGGCACTGGAGCGGCGCCGATTCTCACCGCGTCGAAGCCACTCACCCTCACCGGCACCTGGAGCCAGGATGCACGCGTGCGCACCGGCCCGAGCGCTGCGAAGGTGCTGGCGCTCTACGTCGACGGCCGCTTCGTGCCCCTCGCGCGTTGGCCCAACACCGGCTTCCTGCGCATCGACAACGACGACAGCCCCGACCGCATCATCGACGCCGAGCTCGCGACGCGGCCCCAGGTCGCCTCCGGCCGGTGGACCGGGGCCCAGGTTCGGTGGCGGCGCTGGAGTTGGTGGTGGGAGACCCGTCCCATCACGTCGCACTCCGCCGTGAACACGCTCGACCTCGGCCCCGATGGGCGGTTTCAAGACGCGTTCTCCGACCCCGGCTCGGGCTACTTCATCGACGACGACCTGGACGAGCTCGACGCTCCGGGCGAGTGGTACTGGGGCGCCGGCACGCTGTACGTGATGCCTCCGATGTGGGCGACGCCGAGCAGCACCTACGACATCGTCACCGACGCGACCGGCGTGACCAGCAGCGGCACTTCGTTCACCGACGTGCAGTTTCAACGCTTCGTCGGCACGGCGCTCACGCTCGGCCGTCCAGCGACCGTCGACCGCTGCACCTTCACCGAGCTCGAGACGAACGCCATCGGCTTCACGTACGACGCGCAGCCCTTCGTCATTCGCAACTCGACGTTTCGTGACGTGCGCAACGTGGCCATCTCTGGCTGGGCGAATGCCGCGGGCGCGCCCGGCTCACTCATCGAGCGCAACACGTTCCTTCGCATCGGCATGCAGCGCGGCTACGGCGGGAGCGGTTCGTGGCACGCAGCCGGAGTCGTTCTCGGCCGGGCGAACGCCGCGGTCGTGCAGCTCAATCGCTTCGTCGACGTTGGCTACGCGGGCGTGATTCTCGGCAGCGACGGGCAGACGGTGCAGCGCAACGTCTTCGTTCGCGCGATGGGTACGCTCAATGATGGTGCAGCCGTGTATACGAATTGCAACGCGTCGCTCATTCGCGAGAACATCATTCTCGACACCGTCGGCGACCTCGAGACCTCGCACGAGTGGTGGCCGCTGGGGCATGGCATCTGGCCCGAGTTCCTCTCGAACTTTCACGACACGCGCATCGAGAACAACACCATCGCCGGGAGCAATGGGCTCGGCATCATGTTGCCCAATAATTTCACGTGCACGGTGAGTGGAAACGTCGCCGTCGACAATCGGACTGGCGGGCTCGGTCTTTCGGGGAATGCAGGCAACGATCAGAATCACACCATCAGCAACAACGTGCTGGCGGCGGTGTTGCCGTCACGGCGGCTCGTTCGGCCAGAGAACCTGACGCACTGGTGGCTGCCGCCGTATCCGGCTCCGACGCCCATCGCGCTCTCGTTCGAGGCGGGCATCGACTACGGCATGATGACCAACAGCACGTTCATCGCTCCGGCGACGGGAGCGAACGTGATTCGGGAGGGGTCGAACAACTACGACACGCTCGCGGCGTGGACGGCGGCGGCTCCGAGCTGGGCGAGCGCGACCGGGAGTTCGATCGTTCGGAAGAACGCGCTGCTGGTGTTCAACGACACGGAGGCGGTCGCTGATGTTCCGACGCCTGCCGGCACGTGGACGTTGGCGGATGGGGCGGCGGTCGGCGCGACGGTGCACCTCGACCCGTTCAGGAGTGTGGTGCTGGTGACGAACGGCGCGGTGCCTGCGAGCCCTCCGTATGTCGCGGCGTCGGGAATCGATTGGCGTGCGGCTGAGCCGGGAATGAGCGGTGCTGGCGGAGGCGCGGCGGGTGGAGGCTCAGCGACTGCGGGTGGTTCAGCGACGGCAGGTGGTTCGGCGACGGCGGGCGGCTCAGCAACGGCGGGTGGCTCAGCGACAGCCGGCGGCTCGGCGACGGCAGGTGGCTCAGCGACAGCCGGCGGCTCGGCGACGTCAGGTGGTTCGGCGACAGCAGGCGGCTCGGCGACAGCGGGCGGCTCAGCGACAGCAGGCGGATCAGGGGGCGGCAGCACCGATCCGATGATGGTGATGGGCGGTTGCGGCTGCACGTCAGGCGGAGTCTTCGCTCCGATGCTTGCGCTCCTCGCACTCGTTCGTCGTCGTCGCTCACTGTAGGCACGCCGACGTCGGGCTCTCGCGCCGCTATGGTGGGCAGAAATCACCGACGACGAGCGTCGGCATGAAGCCCGGCGCTGGTGTCGAACTGGCGCGGCTCTCCCAATAGCCGAGGATGATTCCTCCGTCGGGGCGCTCTCCGTACGCGATCGCGCTCTGATCTCGAGCCATCACCAGCCGAACGGGAGCTGGCCAGTCAGGCTTCATCACCATCACCGCGAAGCCAGCGTCCACCTGTGAAGGGTCATTCTCGCTGAACACTGCGAGAGCGTGGTCCCGGCCGATCGTGCGATGGAGATAGACTTGAGGACGACTGGGGACTGAGCGAACGCCTCCGTCAGCGGCAACGAACACAAGCCCAGTCGGAACCGTGCACCAGTACTCATGGGCGTCCCGGCCGAAGAGGCAATACGAGGAGAACTGTCCTGGAAAGGCGGCAGCGGTCGACTGGCCGCCATCGATCGACACGAGACGCGTGGCGACGCCACCGTCTGCCTCGTAGAGCAGCACGGAGGCCGAGTCTGAGTCATTCGCGCGAATATCTGTAAGCCAGTTCGGCAGATGGATCACGCCACCGTCACGACTCGCGGTATTCCACCAGATCACCCAGTTCGAGTTGGAGGATGTCCTCGTTCGGCCCCACCACGTCGTCGAGTCGCTGCTTGAGAGCGGCCCAACGGGCGTTGCGGGCAGGAAGGTCGACTGCACCGACCCGATGACGGTGCAGTCGGGGGCGGTTGCGGCCAGGGGCGGGCCCCACAGACTGAACGAGTTCACACTCAGCCACGATGTCGTGTTGGACGCCCAACCGGCAGTGACCACGTCAAAGCCCGTCGATGTGGGGGCAAGGGCCAGCGCCCCGATCCACCACGCTGGCTGAAACACGCCCACAGGAGACGGTACCGAACAGGACAGAGGAGGGAGCAGCGCTCCGCCATCTGGAAGGATTGCCTCTGGCTCCGCGAAGTAGCTGTTGTCGGGGAGAACAGTCAGCTTCCAGATCTGGGCCTGCATCCAGAAGTTGTCCGAGTAGACCCCACTGCCCCATCGCCTGGCTTCGCGACGCATCGGGGCCGTTGGCCAACAGCCAGACGACGCGCCCCCGTCGAACGAAGTGCCTCCATCCGAATTCGGGCCGCCATCGAGAACTCCGCTATCGAGGGCTTCCCCAGCATCAGGAGTTCCTGCGTCTCGACCGCCATCGGTCGGAGCGCCCGCGTCGAGCGAAGTGCCCGCGTCGAGCGGAGTGCCCGCGTCGAGCGAAGTGCCCGCGTCGAGCGAAGTGCCCGCGTCGAGCGAAGTGTCCGCGTCGAGCGAAGTGCCCGCGTCGAGCGAAGTGCCCGCGTCGAGCGGAGTGCCAGCGTCGAGCGGAGTGCCAGCGTCGAGCGAAGTGCCCGCGTCGAGCGGACTGCCCGCGTCGAGCGGACTGCCTGCGTCGAGCGAGGTGCCCGCGTCGAGCGAGGTGCCCGCGTCGAGTGAAGTACCTGCGTCGACCGAGGTGCCCGCGTCGACCGAGGTGCCCGCATCAAGCCCCTCAACGGCCGGTTCAAGGCAGGACGACATGGCCAGACAGAACAAGAGAATACGCAGCGCACGCGACAAGGACACCCCACCCCCCGCCAGCTCAGAACACATGCGCGTTTCGCACGGTGTCATGTCGGCCGTTCCTCGTCTAGCCGGTCGCGGGCTGGGCAGCGCGATGTCAGCCCCACCGTGTATGACGCTCTGACGTGAGCATCGTCGTCGTCGCCGAGAAGCCCTCTGTCGCACGAGACCTCGCGCGGGTGCTCGGGGCCAACGCGCGTGGCGAAGGCGTGCTCACCGGCAACGGCTACGTCGTCACCTGGGCCATCGGCCACCTCGTCGGCCTCGAAGAACCCGACGGCATCGACGAACGCTGGCGCCGCTGGAGCTTCGACCTGCTCCCCATGTTTCCCCGCCGCTGGCCGCTGCGCGTGTTCGACCAGACCGCCTCGCAGTTCGGCATCGTGCGGCGCGCGCTCACGGCTCCCGACGTCACCGAGGTCATCTGCGCCACCGATGCCGGGCGCGAAGGCGAGCTCATCTTCCGCTTCATCGCCGAGGCCTCGGGTTGTCGCCGCCCGGTGAAGCGCTTGTGGATTTCGTCGCTCACCGACGGCGCCATTCGTGCCGGCTTCTCGAAGCTGCGCCCGCAAGCCGACTTCGACGGCCTCGCCAACGCCGCGCTCGGCCGGAGCCGCGCCGACTGGCTCGTCGGCATGAACCTCTCTCGCGCGTACGGCCTGTCGCTCGACGAGAAGCTGTCGGTCGGTCGTGTGCAGACGCCGACGCTCGCGCTGCTGGTCGAACGTGAGCTCGCGATTCGCAACTTCGTGCCCGAGGACTACCTCGAGGTCGTCGCGACGTTCTCTCCACGAGAGAAGGAGCAGTACACCGGCGTCTGGCACCGCGACGGCGCGAAGGAGCATCCACGCCGTCTCGCCAAGTCAGGCGAAGAGGCCGCCGCCATCGTCGCGCGCGCGAAGTCGGGCGTCGCGACCGTCTCGGATGTCACCTCGAAGCAGAAGAAGCTGCCGCCACCGCAGCTGTACGACCTGACCGAGCTGCAACGTCACGCCAACCGCCTCTACGGCTACTCGGCGCAGCGCACCCTCGAACTCGCGCAGGCCCTGTACGAGCAACACAAGCTCATCAGCTACCCGCGCACCGACAGCCGGCACCTGTCGACCGAAGTCGCGGGCACGCTCCGCGCAGTGACCGACGCGATTGGTCCACAGTTCCGCCCGCACCTCGCTCCGGGCACGGGCTCGCGGCCGCTGGGGAAGCGTTTCGTCGACGACACCGAGGTCAGCGACCACCACGCCATCATTCCGACCGCCACGTCTCCCGACGGCCGCTCGCTCAGTGTCGATGAACGTCGCGTGTACGAGTTGATTTGCCGGCGGCTGCTGCAGGCCTGGCACGACGACTTCACCTGGGCCGCGACGCAGGTGACGACGCTCATCACCAACCCCGGCTTCGTCGACCGCTACCTGAGCCACGGCACCGCCATCGAGCAGCTCGGGTGGAAGGTGCTCGACGTGGGCCACGTGCGGCCGCCCACCGAGAAGCGCGCACCCGGAGAAGAGGCGGAGGAAGAAGGGCTGCTCCCGTCGGGCTTGAAGGCCGGTCAGGTGCAGCAGGTGCTCGACGCGAAGGCGGTGCCGAAACGCACGCGTCCTCCGCCGCGGCTCACCGACGCGACGCTGCTCACCGCGATGGAGACGGCCGGGAAGACGCTCGATGAACGCGAGCTGTCCGAGGCGATGAAAGAGAACGGGCTCGGTACGCCGGCGACGCGCGCGAACATCATCGAGACGCTGCTGTCGCGCGAGTACGTGGTGCGCGAAGGCACGGCGCTCGCGGTGACCGAGAAGGGCATTCGGCTCATCGAGGTCGTCGACCCCGAGGTGAAGAGCGCGGCGATGACGGGCGCGTGGGAAGCGAAGCTGCAGCGCATCGCGAAGGGGCAGGGCGCGCTGCCAGAGTTCATTTCGGGCATCGAGCGGTACGTCGAGGCCGTCATCGGGAGAATTCGGAACAACCCTCCGCCGGTGGTGCGGCGTGATGGCCCTCCGGGAGGCAGCATCGCCAACGCCTCGTCCCCACGGAGCGCGCGAAGCACGGACTCCTACGCGCGCAGCACCGCAAACGGAGGCACCGAGCACTTCCTCGGGAGGTCGCCGTCACGAAGCAGCACGAACGGCACTTCGCTCGGAGGTTCGTCGGCGCGCGGCCCCGAGCATTCCGCCAACGCGGCGGCGTTCTCGTCGCAAGGTGCTGGTGGATCGGCACGGAGCATCACGAACGGTGCTTCGCTCGGAGGTTCGTCAGCAAACGTCGCTTCGTCGGCGCGCGGCTCCGAGCATTCCGCCAACGGGGTGGCGGCGTACTCGGCGCCAGATCCAGGTGCAGCATCGCGCGGCGGCACGCTCGTTCGCAGCTCGCCACCCGCTTCGTCACGCACGAGCGGAGCTCCGTCGCCGCGCCCCACCACGAACGGAGGCACTGAGCACTTCCTCGGCGCCTCCGCACCTTCGTCGCGGACGCCACCGAGCTCGTTCAGCTCCAGCGACGGCTCGAGAGCCACGTCCTCGCTGCTTCCCTTCATGGCCGAATCGCGCGACCCACGCGCACTGCTTGCGAAGTTCGGTCACGCCTCCTTCCGCCCGCATCAACAAGAAGCGTGCGACGCCTCCATCGCCGGTCACGACGTGCTGCTCGTCATGCCCACCGGCGCCGGCAAGTCGCTCTGCTACCAACTGCCCGGCCTCGCGCGTGGAGGCACCACCCTCGTCGTCAGCCCGCTCATCGCGCTCATGGAAGACCAGGTCACGCGGCTCCAGTCGCTCGGGCTCGCGGCGGAGCGAATCCACTCCGGCCGCCCGCGCACCGAGTCGCGTCGCGTCTGCGCCGACTACCTCGAAGGAAAGCTCGACTACCTCTTCATCGCGCCAGAACGCCTCGGCGTCGCCGGCTTCCCCGAGCTGCTCGCCCGCCGCACGCCGTCACTCATCGCCATCGACGAAGCGCACTGCATCTCGCAGTGGGGCCACGACTTTCGCCCCGACTACCGCCTGCTCGGAGAACGGCTGCCGTCGCTCCGGCCCGCGCCCGTCATGGCGCTCACCGCCACCGCCACGCCGCTCGTGCAGCGCGACATCGTCAAACAGCTCGGTCTTCGCCCGGGCGCGCGGCAGCTCATTCACGGCTTTCGTCGCCACAACCTCGCCATCGAAGCGCTCGAGGTGCTGCCGAAGGAGCGGCCCGAACGTGCGCTCGAGTGGCTGCTCGAGAAGGGCCGAACGCCCGCCATCGTCTACGCGGCCACCCGCAAGAGCGCCGAAGCCACCGCCGAAGTGCTCTCGGGCCACCTGCGGGTCGCGCCGTACCACGCTGGAATGTCGAACCAGGCGCGTGAAGAGGCGCAGACCGCGTTCCTCCACGGAGACCTCGACGTCATCGTCGCCACCGTCGCGTTCGGCATGGGCGTCGACAAGCCCGACGTGCGCACCGTGCTGCACCTCGCGTTGCCCGGCAGCGTCGAGGGCTACTACCAGGAGATTGGCCGCGCCGGCCGTGACGGGAAGCCCTCTCGCGCGGTGCTCATGCACCACTTCGTCGACCGCAAGACGCACGAGTTCTTCCTCGAGCGCGACTACCCCGACGTACCGGTGCTGGCGAAGCTGGCTCGCGCGCTGAGCGACACCCCGCAAGACACCGAGAGCGTTCGCCGCCGCACCCGCATCTCGATGGACGACTTCGAGAAGGCGCTCGAGAAGCTGTGGATTCATGGCGGCGTTCGCGGCGTCACCGAAGACCAGCTCACCAAGGGCCACGACGGCTGGCAGGCCCCCTACGAGGCGCAGCGGCGGCTCCGCGTCGAGCAGCTCGCCCTCATGGCCCGGTTCGCCGAGAGCGCGCAGTGTCGAATGGTCTCGCTGGTGAAGCACTTCGGCGACCAGACCGACACCCTCGAGCGGTGCGGGCAGTGCGATGTCTGCAACCCGTCTGGCTGCATCGCCGCCACCTTCGAGCCGCCGACGATGGGCGAAGTCACCGTGTTGTCCGAGGTGGTGGCGCGGCTGAAGGCGCTGCCCGGCCAGTCGATTGGCCGGCTCTGCAAAGAGGTGCTCGGCGAGGCGCCCGAGGCCCGGCCCCAGTTCGAGCGGCTCGTGCGTGGGCTCGCGCGCGCCGGGCAGCTGCGCATCGACGACGCCGTGTTCGAGAAAGACGGCCAGTCGATTCCGTACCAGCGGCTGTACGTCGTCGGTGACGCAGACCCGAAGCGGGCACTCCTCACGCCGAAGAGCCGGCCAGCGCCCGAACACCGCGGCCGGGCTCCACGGAAGAGCCGCCGGAGCAGGCGCGCCTCACGCACGCCCGCGGTCGAGCTGCCGTCGACGGGAGAGAACGCCGGCCTGGTCGAGACCCTGCGGGCCTGGCGACTGAGTGAAGCGAAGCGGCGCCGTGTGCCCGCCTTCCGCGTGCTGACGAACCGCGCCCTCGTCGCCGTCGCCGAAGCGAGGCCCACCTCGCAGCAGGCGCTGCTCAAGGTGAAGGGTCTGGGGCCCAAAGTGCTCCAGCAATCGGGAGCGCAGCTCATCGCCCTGTGCTCGGGTCGCTGACGGCGTTCCCAGGCGCGCTGAAGTTGCGCTCCGAGCTGGCTGCCGCGAAGGCACCGTCAGCCCCTGGGCTGAAGACTCGAATGATTGCCGGGCTTTCCCTCGTGGACGAGCCCTTGCAATCAACGGCTCCGGACCCTTTCAGGAGATCCGATGATCATTCAAATCAACACTGATGCGACGCTGACTGGGCACGAAGACCGGCGCGAGGCCATCAAAGACGTGGTCTCGAACGCCCTCGCGCACTTCAGCGACCGCATCAGCCGCGTCGAGGTGCACCTCAGCGACGAAGACGGCCGTGGCCACGCGAAGAACGACGTGCGCTGCGTGATGGAGGTCCGCATGTCTGGTCGGAACCCCGAGGCCGTCACGCACCACGCGAGCGTCGTGTTGGACGCGGTGGTTGGTGCCGCCGAGAAGCTGTGCCGCGCGCTCGAGCACTCGCTGGGCCGCGAGCAGCAACACCGTCGCGACTCCGTTCGTCACCCCGAGGCGTAGTTAGCCGTCGCTCGGCCTCGCCGAGCACCTGCCGGGCGCGCGTGTTGCCCTTCGCGAGTCACTTCAGCGCGAGCTGCACCGGCGCGCGCCTCCCGACGCGCGGAAGCGGCGTTCTTTGTCAGCGCCCTCAGCTCGGTGGGAATCGACGCGCCCGCGTCACCCTTCGTTTCCATTTCACCCGGGAGACCCCCTCGAACATGGCCCGGGACGGTAGGTCTTCGTCGTCCAAAGGGGGAGACGCGAATGATCGGGATCTCAACGGCTTGGGTCTGCCGCACGTTTGCACGAGGGCTCGGCGCTCCACTCACTCCAACGAGGCCCCCATGTTGACCGCCCATCTCATTGCCATCCTGCTGACCCAGACCCCTGACTCGCTGCTCGGAGACGTCGGTGAATCGTGCCGCGCCCGCGCCGATTGCCGCACCGGGCTCAAGTGCATCAACTCGCAGTGCGCAGCTCCGGCCGTTGCGGTGCCGCAGACGAAGGAGGGCCAGGCATGCGAGGCGACCGCTGACTGCTCGAGCGACGGCTCGCTGCGCTGCGTGGCGAAGGTCTGCAAGGTGCGCGGTGGTTCGTCGTCGAACGCGACCTTCTCGCCGCCGCCTCCTCCTCCCGCAGTCGCGCCGGCGTACGTTCCTTCGAACGCGCGGCTCTCGGCTGATGCGCCGGCGCCCGTGAATCGTTCGGCTACCCTCGTCGGCGCGCAGTCGGCACCGCCGCTGCCCAGCCGTGAAGGCGGCATGAGCATCAGCCAGCAGATTCTCACGCTCGAGACCGACATCGACTCCATCAACGCGCAGCTTCGCGCGGTGCAGACGGGGTGGCCGGGTGGTTCGATTGCCCTCGTCGTCATCGGAGCGGTGCTCTCCCCTCTGGCGCTGGCTGGCCTGATTCTGCTCGCGATTCCCGTCGTGGGGATTCCCGTGCTGCTCATCGGCCTCGGTGGTGTCGCGATGATCGTCGTCGGTGCGGTCGGCGGGTCTCGAGTGAACGCCGAAGCGTTGGCCGAGCGGGAAGCCCTGATTCAGCGTCGCGAAGCGGCGGAGCGTGAGCTGGGCAACCTGAAGCGCATGGCGGCGGTGAGCTCACGGAACACGCGCGCCGATGCTGCGATGGTGACGGTCGCCGCGTTCTGAACCGGTGGAGTACAGACTGAAGTTCGACGGCCCTGGCGGGAAACTGCCGGGGCCGTTGGCGTTGGCGTTCGTGTCGGCTCGAGCAGAGGCTGTGACCTTCGACGCTGTGAGCGCTCCGACAGGTCAGCTGCCATGGGCGCGTTCGGAGCATGGAACTTCCATGAACCTCGCGGCCCAAGCTCAGAAGTCGCGCCACCGGTCGGCGAGGTCTTCTTCGCCCGCGTACTTCGTGTACCGAACGAGCTGGTTGAAGGTCGTCATGATGTCTTCGGCTTCGATGGTGTGCAGCGAGTCGGAGAACCGGTTGAAGCCCGCGATGCAGCGGCGCAGCACGGCGAGCTGCTTCGCTTCGGGGGCTGTCTGCAGGGCACGCGCACAGTCGTCGATGAGCCGCTCCCCGCGCGCGATGAGCTTCGCGTCGACGTAGCCGTCCCAGCTGGCGAAGTGTGCGCGACCGACGAGCTCCTTCAGGCCCGCGAGGCCGTCTCTGCGGCGTGGCAACGGCTTCGGCGCGGGCCGCTGCTTCGGCGGTGGAGGCTCGGGCACGACGGGCTTCGGCTCCTCGAGGGGGTGCTGGTACCCGAACGCGAGCCCGACCGAGTCGAAGCGCTTGATGCCGAAGCGCTCCTCGAGTGCCCGCCGCACGCCGGCGTCGAGCACGTGGTTGCCGTTGAGTGAGAGCGTGTGCAGCCCCGCGTTCTTCGGCCAATTCACGAACAGCCGCGCCTGCGCGTCGCCCAGCTCGCAGAAATCGAGCGTCAACTCGCGCAGCACCTTCGACGCCTTCAGCGCGCGCAGATGCTCGTCCGTCAGGTCGGTCGCCGCGTCGATGCGGAGCGAGGTGAGCGACGGCGGAAAGCGCTTCGGCAGGTGCGTCGGCCGATAGAGCACGAGCTCGCGCAGCCGTGGAAAGGCGACCTCGTCGAGCAGGCGGACGTCACGTGACGGCAGGCGAAGAGACTCGAGGTGCTCTCCGAGCTTCTTCAATAGCGGGAGGAGCGGCGTGTCGCTCACGAGCGCGAACAGGCGCGTCACCCGGCAGCGCGCGAGCATCGCGCCCTGCGTGGGTGTGAGCTCGGCCGTGACCTCGAGTGAGCCGAGCCGTTTGGAGAGCGCAGCCAACGGCGCCAGCGTTCCCGTCGGCTCCTCGAGCACCAGCGCCTTCAGCGCCACCGCCTCCCGCGCGAGGAGCGCCAGCGTCGCGTCGGAGGCGTGGGCCACCTTCAGCACCTGCATCGTCGCCAGCGCCGGCCCGAGCTTCGTCACCCACGTCGGGTCTTCGTCGAGCCGGTTCGAGGCTTCGGTCACCGCGAAGCCGCCCTTCGCCACCAGCTTCGCGTCTGCGGCCGTCAGCTCGAGCCGCCGCATCGATCTCGCGAACGGTGACTTCATGAACGCCGCGTGCCCGGCGTCGTTCTGCACGACGACTTCATGCAGCCGCGTGAGTGATGGCTCCAGGAAACGCTTCGCCCACGCCCCCTTCACCGGCCCCGACAGCGTCACCTTCTCGAGCGGCGCCTTCGCCATTAGCGACTTCAGCGTGGGCTTCTCGCGGTAGGCGTCGAGCGTGACCTCGACGACCGCCCCGCCGCGGAAGACGTCACGAAAGTCGTTCACCTGCCAGTCGTCGCGATGTTCTCGCAGCAGGTCGGCCTCGCGTCTGGCGAGCTTCGCGTCGGCAGGGTCGTCGGGGGCGAGGCGTTCGCGGGCGCGTTGAATTCGCGCGAACTCGTCGCGGGCGTTCACATCAACCTGAAGCGACGAACGATGACCTGCATCTCCTCCGACAGGTTCGCGAGCTCTTGCGAGGCGGCCGTCATCTGCGACACGGCCTCGGTCTGCTCTTCGATGACGCGCTTCACGGCGTCGGTCGCTTCGGCGTTGTTGCGCGCGACCGAGGAGATCTCGGTCATCGCCTGCACCATCGACTCCGAGCCCTTCTGCTGCTCACGGGCGAAGTCGCTGATGAGCGCCACCTTCTCGGCGCCGTTGCGCGCGCTGTCCGAGATGCGGCCCATGGAGCGCACGATGGTCGTGAGGTCTTCACGGCCTTCGGCGAGCTCTTCGATGCCCTCTTTCATCGCGCTCACGACGAGCGTCGACTGCTGGCTGATGTTGCGGGCGAGCAGGCTGATCTGCTCGGCGCTCTTGCCCGCGCTCTCGGCGAGCTTGCGAACCTCGTCGGCGACGACGGCGAAGCCACGGCCGTACTCACCGGCGCGCGCGGCCTCGATGGTGGCGTTGAGCGCGAGCAGGTTCGTCTGCTGGGCGACGTTGGTGATGGCGTCGACGATCTTCGAGATCTCCTGCGTCTTCTCTCCGAACTTGAAGACCTCGTGGCTGGCGGCCTCGATGCGCGAGAACACCTTGCGCACCTTCTCGCCGGCCAGCGTGGCGGCGTTGCTGCCTTCGACGGCCGAGGCGCTGGTAGCGGCGGCGGCCTTCGTCGACTCCTCGGCGGTCGCGGCCGTGCGCTGGAGCGCCTGCGCCATGTCGGTGATGGCCGTGCTCGCCTTGCCGACGAGCGACTTCTGCGACTCGGCGCCGGCGGCGATGCGAATCATCGACGAGCCGACCTCGGTGGCCTGCGCGTTGACGCCCTCGGCGCTGCCTTCGAGCGCGGAGGCCGACGACGCGACCGACTCGGCGGTACGTTGAATCGAGCTCACCAGCTCGCGCAGGTTCTCCTGCATGTCGGCGATGGCAACGGCGAGCTCGTCGATGTCGTCACGCAGCCCGCCGGCTTCGAGGTTCACGCGTCGGCTCAAGTCGCCGCGGGAGATCTCGAGGGCGGTCGCCGACAACACGCGCACGCGGCTGACGCGAAGCACGAGCGACGGCAGCACGATGGCCAGCACGAGCGTCACGATGGAGGCGGCGATGATCTTCAGCGTCCAGTCCCAGGCGGCGCCGAGCGCGAAGAGGCCGACGAGCGCGGCGGCGAGCACCACGTAGCCGGTGAGAATCTTGAAGTGCAGCGACACCTGGGCGCGGCGCTCATCGGTGCGGCGAACGACCTCGGCGACGGGCTCACGGCGGGGCGCAAGCGTCCTCTTCACGGGGTCACGCAGCGGTCGGGGCACGTCTGGTTTTCTAGCCCAACGAGACGAACCGTCACGACTTCTCTCTCCGACGGCGCTGCACCGAGCCCTTGCCGCGGCCCGACGACGTCCACACCAGCTCACCGCCGTCGCGCGTTCCGCCGAGGGCCGAGTAGAGGAAATCGGCGACCACCCGCACGCGTCGGCTCGTGTGCACCTCGCGATGGGTGACGAGCCACATGGGAATGGTGATGGGCGGCAGCTCCTTCAGCACGCGCTGCACGCCCGGTTCGTGGTCGCCGACGTCGGTCGTCATGATGCCGATGCCAGCACCAGCCTTCACCAACGCCCACTGCGTGTGCTGGCTGCGCGTGAGAATGGGGAAGTTGTCGGCGGTGAGCTCGAGCCCGAGCGCCGCGAGCCCGCGTCGGAGCGTGTCGCTCCTGTCGAAGCCGACGAACGTCGCGCGCGAGAGCGAGCGCTTCGTCACCTTGCCGAAGCTGCGGAGCCAGGCCGTCGACGCGTAGAGGCACGCGTGGCTGTCGCGAACGCGCCGGGCGATGAGCTCGGGCTCCGATGGGCGAAAGCCGCGCAGCGCGATGTCGGCTTCACGGCGCCGCAGGTCCTGGGCTTCGTTCGACGCGATGAGCTCGACCTCGAGGCCTGGAACGAGCGCGCGCAGCTTCGGCACCAGGGGCGCGAGGTGCACCGCCGCGTCGACCTCACTCGCCGACAGAATGATGGGCCCTTCGAGCGCGAGCGACTGCCCTGCTGCCACGCGCGAGAGCTTGAGGGCGGCCTCCGACATGTTGCGCACGTGCTCGACGAGCTCGAGGCCGGTCGGCGTCAGCGCCACGCCACGGCCGGCACGCTCGAACAAGGCCACGCCCAGCTGTTGCTCGAGCAACGCCACCTGTCGGCCGATGGTGGGCTGCGCGAGCCGCAGAACCTTCGCCGCCGCCGAGTACGAGCCCTCTTCTGCCGTCGCGAGGAACGCGCGCACGAGGTTCCAGTCGAAGTCTGCCTGCGGCCAGTCCATGCCCGAGATTCATGCAGAAGTGCATGGAAGAGCAACGAGTCTGGCCGCAGACATCGTCGTCGAATGCATGAAGAAAGGAGGCATGAAAACGCGCCTCGCCGGTCTGCTGTACCTGCTGCTCACCGTGCTCGGTCCCTTCAGCATGATGTTCGTGCCCTCGCAGGTGGTGTCGACCGTCGACGGCGTGCGCACGGTGCACCTGCTCGAGCACGTGGGGCTGTTTCGGCTCGGCATCGCGAGTGACCTGCTCGTGGTGGTGACCGAGCTCTTGCTCACGGCGTTGCTCTTCGTGGCGTTCGAAGGCGCGGGGCGAACGTTGGCGCTGGTCTCGACGTTCGCGCGGCTCGCGATGACGGTGCTGCAGGCCGGCAACGTGGTGCTGTCACTCGCGGCGCTGAGGGCTCCAGCCGATTCGACGCTCGCGCTGCTCGACCTGCACGGCGACGCGGTGCACGTGTGGGAGGTGACGTTCGCGCTCCACTGCGTGCTGCTCGGCCTGCTCGTGTTTCGCCATGGCGCGATTCCGCGAGCCTTCGGGGTGCTGCTCGCGATCGCCGGCGTCGGCTACGGCCTCAATGGGCTGGGCACCCTGCTCGCGCCCGAGCTCGGGGCCGTCTTCGCCCAGGTGGTCGCCCTGACGGCCATCATCGGAGAGGTGCCCTTCGTCGGGTATCTGCTGGTGAAGGGGTTGCCAGTCGCCCCGGAAGAGCTGCCGAAGGAAGTTGCACCCGCAGAATTCTGAGCACCAGGGCGGTGGTTGAAGTCGTGCTCGTGGCCCGTCGCGTTGCCCCTGGCGGTGGTCGAGGTCGTGCTGGCTTTCGTCGTCAACCGCGGTCGAGCCGAAGCGTCACGCCCTCGCGGGCGCCGAAGACGTCGAGCTCGGCGCCGATGGCTCTCGCGCGCTCCGAGGCCGTCAGCACCTTCGCGTCGACGTCGCGGTCAGACTGCATCGGGTCATGGTGCGTCAGCGCGAGCTGCTTCACGCCTGCTTGAATCGCGAGGTCCACGACGGTGTTCGCGCGCGCGTGGCCCCAGCCCACCTTCGCCGGGTACTCCTCGTCGGTGTACTGCGCGTCGGCGATGAGCAGGTCGGCGTTCTTCATCGGCGTGACCAGCGGCGTCGGCAGCCGGCGCAGCGTGCGCGGAGACTTCACTGGCCCGTTCGGGTCGACGAGCATCAGGTCGAGCTCGCTGTCGGTCGCGTACACGCAGGCGTGGCCGTCGTGCTCGACGCGGAAGCCGGCGCTCCCGCCCGGGTGCTTCTGCTCGAAGCGCTTCACCACGAAGTCGCCCGCCTGCACCTCGTCGTCGACGAAGGCCTTGGGCACGATGCGCGCCGAGAGGTCCTTGAACGCCACCGGAAAGTACGCGTTCGACATCTGGCCCGAGAGCAGCTGGTAGTTCTCGTTCTTCTCGCTGCCGTACACCGTGAGCGTCGTGTTCTTCAGGTACGCCGGCCCGAAGAAGGGGAAGCCCTGAATGTGGTCCCAGTGCGGGTGCGAGAGAAAGAGGTGCAGGTCGAGCCCCTCTTTCGGCGGGTTGCGCATGAGCGAGACGCCCAGCTCACGAAGGCCCGTGCCCGCGTCGAAGATGAGCACCGTGGTGTCGCTGCGCATCTCGATGCACGAGGTGTTGCCGCCATAGCGGCGCGTGCGGGGGCCCGGCGTCGGAATGCTGCCGCGCACGCCCCAGAACCGAACGAAGAACCCCATCGTCAGCTGCCCTCGTTGTAGGTGAAGACGACGTCGCCGAGCTGCAGCTGGTCTCCGTCGCGCAGCACGGCCGCGTGCACCTGCAGGCCGTTCAAGAAGACGCCGTTGCGGCTGTCGAGGTCTTCGATGGTGTACTCGTCGTCGATGCGCAGCAGCTGGGCGTGCGTGCGGCTCACGTCGTCGCTGTCGAC
>JAEUJR010000593.1 GCA_016793585.1 Archangium sp. | reverse complement strand
TGTTCGGCATCTCGTTTCTCTTGAGCAACGCGCCAGACACCACCGTCATCGACACCACCGGCCGCTTCGGGCCGCCGCCGCGCACCATCATGCAGGGCTGGTCCATCGTCGCGCTCGCCATCGGGCTGCCCGCGCTCGCGGTGGGCGGCATCGCGTTTCTGCGCACGGGCGAAGACGTCGAGCAGCTGCGCGTCGAGCAGGAGACCGGCCAGAAGGACAAGGAGTGCAACGTTCACAGCGCCACCGGCGCGGTGCGGTTCATCGGCGCGCGTGGAGAGGTCGCGGTCGCTCCGCTGGTGGACGGCGCGGGCAGCATCGACGCCAGCGTGTTCAAGGGCGCTCCCGAAGACCTCATGCTGGCTGACAAGGCCATCACCCTCGACGAGCCCGGCGTGCTGACCCTCGGAGCGTTTGCCGCGTGCGTGCAGGTCGAGACCGAAGGCGCCCGCGCGCCCGAGTCGCTCGGTGACGGCGCGCTGCTCGCCCGCGTCGACCGCATGAAGAACTGCCGCCAGGTTCGGGGTGACGCGCTCGCCGAGCCGCTCGCGGCCGCCGAGGCCGAAGTCTCGCGCCGCCGTCAGACGGGAACGCCTGGCGCGTTCGCTCCCGGCCCTTCCGTCGCGTCGTTCGAAGAGGCCGTCTCGGCCTACCCGCCCAGGCTCACCTTCAAGGCTGGCTCGGCCGACCTCGCGAAGCTCGACGCGCCCGACACGCTCAACGGGCAAGCCGTCTTCATGCAGGGCGTCGTCTCGTCGGGGCTGGCCGAGAACATCGGCGTGCTGCAGCTCGGCGCGAAGGAGGTGTTCGTCTTCATCCCTCCGAAGCGCTCGTGGAGCGGTGACTTCGGCAACGGCGCGCGCGTCGAGGCCGTGGCGGTGATGGCGGGCTGGCAGACGGTGGGGGAGAAGACCCTGCCGCTGGCCCGCCTCGTGTGGATGCGCACGGCCTTCTGAGGCCGCACAACACTTCTTCAAAATCGTCAGCACCGCCGCAACCCGTTGGATCTGCTTCGGCTGATCAGCCCGACGCCGTGTCGGCGCACGCCTACCCAAACGTTTTGTTGAGGGTTGGTTAGTCATTCGATACTAACCAATCGCGTTAGGAACCACTGACTCACCAACTCCCTCATGGCCCGGCCCCGAACCATCACCGACGAGCAGATCCTCGGCACCATGCGCTCCTCTGTCCTCGAGCACGGGCCTGCGGTCTCGCTCGACCTCGTGGCCGAGAAGCTGGGCGTGAAGGGCCCTGCGCTGCTCAAGCGCTTCGGGTCGCGACAGAACCTGATGATCGAGGCGCTCAAGCCGCCCGAGATTCCGACCTGGGTCGAGCAGCACCGCGCCCTCGATGGCCGCCCGCTGCAGGAGCAGCTCGAGTCACTCTTCACCGACATCTGGGAGTTCTTCTCCGAGGCCGTGCCCTGCGTGATGGCGCTGCGTGAGAGCGGCATCGAAGACCAGCTCTGGCAGAAGGCCGTCGGGCCGGGGCCGCTGCGTGGCCTCACCGCGCTCGTGAAGTGGCTCGAGCTGGCGCAGGCCGAACGCCTCATCGACAGCGACGACCTCGAGACCGCTGCGTACACGATGCTCGGCGCGCTCCACATGCGCACCATCACCACCCACATCACCCGGCAGTCGATGGCCACCCGGCATCACCGCCACCACCTGCGAGGCCTCGCCTCGTTCTTCGCCGGCGCGCTCGCCCCCAAAGCCCGCGCCTCAAAACCCCGTCAGGTGAAAGCCTGAACGCCGTCTCCCGGAGCCCCCGCCATGTCCAGACTCTTCCTGACGTTGTTCACCGCCGCGGTGCTGCTCGCGGGCTGCAAGAAGCCCGAAGAAGCAGTCGCCGAGAAGCCGAAGTCTCCTTCGTCGCTGCCGCCCGTGAAGGTCGAGCTCGGCACCGTCACCCACGAGAAGATGCCGCGGCTGCTCACGCTCACCGGCAGCGTCGTGGCCGACCGCCAGAGTGAGATCGCCGCCAACGTCTCTGGCCGCGTCACCGCGACCTACGTCGAGCGCGGCATGCCGGTGAAGGCCGGGCAGGTCATCGCCGTCGTCGACGCGCGCGCCGCCGGGTTTCAGGCCGCGGCCGCCACCGCCCAGTCGCAGGCCGCCCAGACGCAGGTCGCCCTCGCCAAGCAGGAGTGCGACCGCGCCGACACGCTCTTCGGCCAGGGCGCCATCGCGAAGGCCGAGTACGACCGGCTCAAGAGCCAGTGCACCGCGCAGCTGTACAACGCGAACGCGGCCCAGGCGAACGCCGATCTCGCCGGCAAGCTCGCGGGCGACACCGTCATTCGCGCCCCGATGGATGGAATCATCGGCGAGCGCTACGTGAACGTCGGCGAGTACGTGCAGCCGCCCACCCGCGTCGCCAGCGTCTTCTCGGTGAACCCCGCGCGCATCAGCATCAGCGTGCCCGAGCCCGCCGTCGGCCGAATCAAAGAAGGCCAGTCGCTCGACATCGAGGTCTCGAGCTGGCCCGACCGCAAGTTCCCCGCGACCGTGCGCTTCGTCAGCCCCGCCCTGCGCGCCCAGACCCGCGACCTCATCATCGAGGCGAGCGCGAAGAACGAAGACGGCGCGCTCAAGCCCGGCATGTTCGCCACCGTGAAGCTCGTCACCGGTGAAGAGGAGCAGCCCACCGTGCCGGTCGACGCCATCAAGGCCGACGGCAACGTGCGCCGTCTCTTCATCGCCAGGAACCAGACCGCCGTCGAGGTCGTCGTGCGCACCGGCCTCACCAAGGACGGCCGCATCGCCGTGTTCGAGCCGTTCGCCGCCGACACCCAGGTCATCGTCAGACCTCCGCCCGGTCTGTCCGACGGCTCCGCGATTCAGTGAGAGGACACCACCATGCAATGGCTCGCTGAACTCTGCGTGAAGCGCCCCGTCTTCGCGACGGTGCTGTCGCTCGTCATCCTCGTCGTCGGTGGTGTCTTCTACAAACAGCTGGGCGTCGATCAGTTCCCGAAGATCGACTTCCCCGTCGTCGTCGTGCAGACGACCCTGCCGGGCGCCGCGCCCGAAGACGTCGAGACCGACATCTCCGACCGCATCGAAGGCGCCGTCAACACCATCAGCGGCATCGACGAGCTGCGCTCGAACTCCTCCGAGGGCGTCTCGCAGGTCATCATTCAGTTCTCGCTCGAGAAGAACGTCGACGTCGCCGCGCAAGAGGTGCAGCAGAAGATCAACCTCGTGCTGCCCGAGCTGCCCAAGGGCATCGACCCGCCCATCGTGCAGAAGTTCGACCCCGACGCGCAGCCCGTGCTCTTCATCGCCCTGCGCAACCCCAACGCCGACGTGCGTGAGATCACCGACCTCGCCGACCGCGTCGTTCGCCGCCGCCTCGAGTCCGTCAACGGCGTCGGCCAGGTGACGCTCATCGGTGGCCGCAAGCGCCAGGTGAACGTGCTCGTCGACCCCGTGAAGCTCAAGGCGCTCGGCATCGCACCAGCCGAGATCGGCGCCGCCATCAACAGCCAGAACATCACGCTGCCCGGTGGCCGCCTCGACATCAGCCGCGACTACCTGACGGTGCGCGTGAATGGCCGCGTGAAGTCGCTCGACGAGATGCGCGCCGTCGTCGTGCGCAACCAGCAGGGCCGCGAGATTCGCCTCGACGAGATCGCCACCATCGAAGACGGCCTCGAAGACGTGGCGACCGCCGCGCGGTGGAACGGTGAGCCCACCGTGCTGCTCGCCCTGCGCAAGCAGTCGGGCACCAACACCGTCGCCGTCGTCGACACCGTGAAGGAGCGCATGGCCGAGGTGCGCACCCAGCTGCCCAAGGGCTACTCGCTCGAGATTCAGCGCGACGGCTCGCAGGTCGTTCGCACCGGCACCGAGGCCGTCACCGAGCACCTCATTCTCGGCGCGCTCTTCGCCGCCATCATCGTGCTCATCTTCCTCGGCAACGTGCGCTCGACGGTCATCGCCGCG
>JAEUJR010000578.1 GCA_016793585.1 Archangium sp. | reverse complement strand
GTCGTCCCACGCCTCGGGGTCGTTCGACAGCGACGCCATCACGGTCGACACCTGCCGCCGCACCGCGCGCTTCACCCTCGCCTTCTCACGGCCTGCGCTCCGCCACCTCGAGGGCAGAATGGAGCGCGCCATGTCCCTCTCCTTGTCGGTTCGCATGGCCGCTCAGGACGAGGCGCCCCCCGAACGGCTGACGAAGCGGCCCACGAACTTGAATTCACTGGAGAATCAGCCCATGAAACACGTGACGCCCCTCACCCGTAGGTGACTTCGAAAGCCGGCATGCAGAGTCCGAGCGACGAGGAGCTCATGGAGCGCTACCAGGAAGGTGACGCAGGCGCGATGGAGGTGCTGTTCGACCGCCACGCGTCGGGCGTGCACGCGTTCCTCGCGCGCATGGTGCAAGACCGCGCGCTCGCCGACGACCTGCTGCAGACGACCTTCTTGTCGGTGGTGCGCTCAGCCGACCGGTATCAGCGCGGGCTGAAGCTGGTGCCGTGGCTGCTCACCATCGCCGGCAACGCCGCACGCGACACGCTGCGAAAGAAGAAGCTGCAGGTCGAAGTGCTGCACGACGACGACGACGGCGTGCCCGTCGAGCCGAGCATCGAGCCCGCGATGTCAGACCCGGGCCAGCGACGGCGCATCGAGGCCGCGTTCGCTCAGCTGCCGGCGCAACAGCGGGAGTGCGTCATTCTGCACAAGCTGGAGGGGCTGTCGTTCGAGCAGATCGCCCAGATGCTCGACATCACCGAGACCGCCGCCCGCATTCGCGCGCACCGTGGCTACGACAAGCTTCGCGAGCTGCTGGAAGAGAAGAACTGATGACGCCCGACGTGCCACTTCCGCCTGCTCCGAAGCCCGCGTCGAGTGACGCACTGGCGAAGGCGCGCGCGGCCATGCGCAGCGAGCTGACGAAGCGTCGGCCCTCGAGCTGGAAGGCCAGCGTCGCGAAGGCGTCGGGCACCATCATCGGGCTCTGCGTCGCGGTGGCGGGCGTGATGTTGACGGTGGGCGCGTGCACGCTCGACTTCCTCTCGACGCGCGCCATCACGCTCGCGTCGCTGATCACCGTGGGCGTGGTGACGACGTGGGCGTCGCTGCGACCGCAGGGGCGCGTGGGCCGCATCGCGTCGGTGGGCCTCGTGGTGCTCTCGGCGGTGCTGCTCGTGTTGATGCGTGGGGCGGGCACCCCGTCTGACTCGCCGCACTGGGTCTGCACGGTGAGCCACTTCGCGGTGGGGCTCGCTCCGGCGGCGGTGGTGATTCTGCTGCTGCGCGGCATGGCGCCGAACCGGCTGCGGAGCATCGTCGCGGGTCTCGCCGCCGGCACGACGGGCGCGTTCGTCGGAGAGCTGGCGTGCGCGAAGCCCGCCGGCCACGTCGCGGTCTTTCATCTCTCGGCGTGGGTGGCCGTCGCCCTCGTCGTCACGCTCGTCTCGTCCCGGCTGACACCTCGGAGCTACGCCCCATGATTCTTCGTGACGACGTCGACGGAGCCGCAGTTCGAATCGGCCAGCACGTGACGGTGCTGTGTGGCGATGACGAATCAGCCGATGAGCGGTTTCACGGCCAGCGCGGCGAGGTCGTGGGCTTCTTCGCCGACGACGTCGAGCTCATTCGCGTCGAGGTCGAGGGCCTCGGCGAAGAGTGGTTCTTCGTGAACGAGCTCATCGTCGAGCCGCTGCGCATTCGGCGTGCCCAGCGCACGGCTGCGGACCGCTCGGTGAGTGCCCAGGCATGCGCTGTCACCGAAGGAAGGGAGCGCCTCCGTTCGTCCAGAGCGGCTCGACTCGTCCACTCCGAAGCGGGACCATGAAGGCCTGCGAGCGACTTTGAACTCGAGCAGCGCTCACCGCGTATTCATCGCACCAGCGCACCCGCCCACAACGCACTCAAGAAGTCGGCCCACGGCAAGACAGTGGAGCCATCGCCCTTCTGCGCTCGCGCACCCGTGAACACTCCGATGCACGTCACGTTCGGCAGCTCTTCGCGCAGCCGCTTGAAGCCGGCGTTGAAGCTCGTGCGCCACTCGTCGCTCGCTTTGAACTCGAGCACCAGGAACCCCTTCTGCGTCTCCAGCACCACGTCCGCTTCGACGTCGTCATGCGTTCGGAAGTAGCTGAGCGGGTAGTTCAGCTGAGAATACGAGAGAAACGCGCGCAGCTCGTGGAAGAGCATGGTCTCGAAGAGCGTGCCGAACTCTTCGGGCGTCGGCGGGTACGACAGGCGTCTCGTCAACGTGCGCGCCACGCCTGCGTCGAAGAAGAAGAACTTCGGGTGGGCGACGACCTTCGTGCCCGGCTTGAGCTTCCACGCAGGCAGCCAGAACCCGAGCAGCGTGTCGACGAGCACGTCGAAGAAGCCCTGCACCGTCGGCCGCGCGACCTGCGCATCGCGCGCGATGTTCGAGACGTTCGTCACCTGCCCGTTCTGGCGCGCCGCGACCTCGAGGAAACGGGAGAAGCCTCCAATGTTGCGAGTGAGCGCCTCGGCCTGCACCTCTTCGCGGACGTACGTATCGACGTACGACTCGAGATAGGCGTGCGGGCGCTGAAGGCCGACGACGCGGGGCAGCGCACCGAAGGGCACGCGCTCGAGCGGCATCGCGCCACCGAGTTCGGCAGAAACCAACGGAAAGAAGTCACGGCGAATGGCGCGACCAGCCAACAGGTTCGCTCCACCGCGCTTCAGCTTTCGTGCGCTCGACCCCGACAGGACGAAGCGTCTTCCGCGCTTGCCGTCGAGCCGGTGCACTTCATCGAGCAGCGCAGGAACTTTCTGAACTTCGTCGACGACGACCCATGTGCCGTCTGGAAGTGCTTCGACCTCACGGGCGAACCGTGACGGGTCGGCCGCGAAGTCACGAGCGAGCCTGGTGTCGAGCAGATCGAAGCGCGTGGCTGACCTGCTCGAGCCACGTGGACTTCCCAGTCGCACGCGGGCCGAGCAGGAGCGTGGTCTCAGTCGGAGGGTCGAGTCGGCGTTGAAACATCGCCAGCAAATATACCGGAAATCTGCTGGCGACGTGTACGGCCCAAGAACTTCAACCAATCGATTTCAGACATCAATTTCGGCGGTACATCGTCATCACGCACGCGCCACCGAGGCCGAGGTTGTGCTGCAGCGCGACCTTGGCGTTCGGCACCTGGCGCTCTCCAGCCGTGCCGCGCAGGTGCCACACGAGCTCGGTGCACTGGGCGAGGCCGGTGGCGCCGAGCGGGTGGCCCTTCGAGAGCAGGCCGCCCGAGGGGTTCACGACGTATTTGCCGCCGAAGGTGTTGTCGCCGTCCCAGATGAACTTCTCGGCTTCACCCTCTGGGCACAGGCCGATGGCCTCGTAGGTGAGCAGCTCGTTCGTGGTGAAGCAGTCGTGCAGCTCGACGACCTGCACGTCTTTCGGGCCGAGGCCCGCCTTCTCGTACAGCTTGTCGGCGGCCTGCTTCGCCATGTCGTAGCCGATCATCTTGATCATCGACTGGCCCTCGAAGCTCGAGGGGAAGTCGGTCGTCATCGTCTGCGCGGCGATCCACACCGGGTTGGTGATGCCCTTCTTCTTCGCGAACTCGTCGCTGCAGAGAATCGCCGCGGCGGCACCACAGGTCGGCGGGCAGCACTGGAAGCGCGTGAGCGGGTCGAAGACCTCGTCGCTCGCGAGAATCTGCTCGACCGACAGCACCTCGCGGAACAGCGCGTACGGGTTCTTGGCCGCGTGCTGCCGCGCCTTGTTGGCGATCTTCGCGAAGGTCTCGCGCTTGGTGTCGTACTTCCACCGGTACTCACGGCCAGCGCCGCCGAACATCTGCGCCGCGAACGGGGCCTGGTTCACGCCCTGCTGCTCGTTCATCACGTTGACGTGTTTGTCGAGCGGGTTGGTGCGGTCGGCCCACGACGACGCGAGCGCGCCCTTCTGCATCTGCTCGAAGCCGACGGCCAGCACGCACTCGGCCAGCCCGCCCTCGATGGCCTGCCTGGCGAGGTAGAGCGCCGAGCTGCCGGTGGAGCAGTTGTTGTTCACGTTGATGACGGGAATGCCCGTCTGCCCGACCGCGTACACGGCGCGCTGGCCGCAGGTGGAGTCGCCGAAGACGTAGCCGGCGTACGCCTGCTCGAACTCCTTGAACTCGACGCCCGCGTCCTTCATCGCCTCTTTGATGGCTCCGCTCGCCATCACCTCGTAGCCGTCGGAGGCGCCGGGCTTCTGGAACTTCACCATTCCCACGCCGATGACATTGACCTTGCGACCCATGATGTGTGCCTTTCGA
>JAEUJR010000552.1 GCA_016793585.1 Archangium sp. | reverse complement strand
CACCTGGTCGTCGATGGTGAGGGTTGCGGTCTGGCCAGTCTTGGCCTTTCTCGGCGCGAAGCCGATCTCAACTGTGATTCGTTCGCCGACCCCAATATCGACTTCGTACGGCGTCTGAACCACCGCAAAGCTGCCGCCGTCAGCCGACCCGATGCGGAGCAGGTACGCGGAGGGCTCGTTGCCGCTGAAGGTGAACTTGGCCTTTGCACTCGCCTTGCCGGCTTCGTTGCTCAGAACGATGGGCTCGATGTCCGGGAAGACATCGCGCACGGGCTGCATGTTTTCGTCGATTGTCGAACAGGCGGCGAAGTTGAGCGCTCCGACCTCCGCATTCGACGTGTCGAACGCCCGGAGGTCTGGCCGCGAGATAACAACAGGGCCGCCACCGCAGCCCCTACAACCAGCCACGCTGATGAGCGCAGTCACAACGAGAGAAGAGAGTCGGGTCATTCGCACGAAAAACTCCAATGAATCGGCCAGAGGGTTGCGTGTATATCCGCCGCGCCCATGGCTACCAAGACCCAGCAGCACAAGCTTCGAAAGGCGCACGAAGGCGCTCGAAACGTCAACCCGCGCCCGATCACCGGCAAAGAGACCGCCCTCGACCTGCTCGAGACCGCGTTCGGCGCCTACGTCGGCCGTCAGGAGCGCATCGCGTTCGAGCTGATGAAGCGCTCCCTCGAAGAGAACGCCGCCGTCTTCCTGACGCTCTCGGGCGCGATGACGCCGGCCGGTCTGCACCAGAGCTGCCTCATTCCCCTCGTGGAGTCGGGCGTCATCAGCGCCGTCACCACCACCGGCGCGAACCTGTACCACGACGCCCACCGCATCATTCGCCACCAGATTCGCGAGGTGAACCCGAACGCGGGCGACCTGCAGCTGCGCCTAGCGCGTATCATTCGCATCTACGATCTCGGCTTCTGGGAAGAGGCGCTGCTCGACACCGACCGCCTCTTCTCGGCGATCATCGCGGGCCCCGACTTCCAGAAGAAGATGACGACGCCCGAGTTCCACTACCTGCTCGGCAAGCACCTCAACGCCATCGAGCAGGAGCTCGGCGTCGAGCAGCCGTCGTTCCTCTCGACCTGCTACCGCCGCGCCGTGCCCATCTGGTCGGGCGCCGTGCAGGACGGCTCGATCTTCTTGAACGTCGTGAAGCTCAAGAAGCTGCTCGGAGACGCGTTCAAGTTCGAGCTCGACATCAACGACGACGTCTATTCGATGGCGGCGATGCAGCACTACTGCCGGCACCACTTCGACGGAAAGCTCGCGATCTGGATCCTCGGTGGTGGCGTGCCGAAGAACTACACGCTCCAGGGCGAGCCGCTGCTCGATCAGATCCTCTCGGTGCCCACGCACGGCTTCGACATCGACGTGCAGTTCTGCGTCGACCCGGTCGACAACGGCGCGCTCTCGTCGTGCCCGGCCGGCGAAGGCCACACGTGGGGCAAGGTCTCGGTCGAGGCCGTCGAGACGGGCTCGATGTACTGCCACACCGACGTCACCGCGGTCTTCCCGTGGCTCACGCACGCGCTCTTCCAGCTCAAGGTCAGCAAGCGAAAGCACTTCCGCCTGATGGACAAGCTGAACGAGTCGATCGCGTTCCTCGACGCCGACGTGAAGAAGCGCGCGAAGGGGCTGATGAGCACGATCAGCTGGGACGTTTCAGAAGTGAAATGACGGCTGTCACCTGGAGTGGTCAGCCCTTTCACCTTGTCTGACCGCACCAGCGCTCCTACAGTCACCAGCCTTCCTTTCCAGAGGGAACTCCTTCGTGATCAGCACCGAAGCGCACGGCAAGACCGACGTCGGCCGAAAGCGTCAGCACAACGAAGACGCGATGCTCGTCGACGCCGCTGGCGGCCTGTACATCGTGGCCGACGGCATGGGCGGGCACGCGGCCGGTGAGGTCGCGAGCGCGCGCTCCGTCGAGGTGGTGAAGGCGCACCTCGCGGCGAACAAGAGCATTCTGAAAGATCTCGCGCGCGACCCGACGCAGTCGAACCGCGCCGCGTCTGCGTCACTCGTCGAAGTCGCCGTGCAGCGGGCCTGCGCCGACATCTACAAGACGGCCACCAGCGACGCGACCAAGCGCGGCATGGGCACGACGTTCGTGTGCCTCGTGGTGTCGGGGTCGAAGGGCGTCATCGGGCACGTGGGCGACAGCCGCGTGTACCTCGTGCGCAACGGCCAGTGTCACCGCCTCACCGAAGATCACACGCTGATCGCCGCGCAGCTGAAGGCCGGCACCATCACGAAAGATCAGGCGGCCACCAGCCAGTACCGAAACGTCATCACCCGGGCCGTCGGCATTCAGGAGTCGGTGCAGGTCGACACGCTGATCGTCGATCTCGTGCCTGGAGACGTCTTCGTTCTCTGCTCCGACGGTCTGCACGGGTACCTGGGCGACGAAGAGGTCGCGGCGCTGGTCACCTCGACGCCGCTCACCGAGCAGCCCGAGCGTTTCGTCGCCCTCGCCAACGAGCGCGGCGGCAAGGACAACATCACCACCGTCGTCATCGGCGTGAAGGGTGATGCCGAGAGCGCGCAGGAAGAGGTCGTCGAAGCGCAGTCGCGCATGGAGGCCCTGAAGAAGATCCCGCTCTTCAGGCACCTCACGTACAAAGAGCAGACCGCCGTGCTCAGCATCGCGACGACGCGCACGTTCCCCGCTGGCCGAGAGATCGTCACCGAAGGCCAGCCGGGTGAAGAGCTGTTCGTCGTGATTCGTGGCCGCGTGGGCGTCGAGAAGGGCGGCGTCGAGATCGCCGAGCTTCGCGCTGGCGGTCACTTCGGCGAGATGGGGCTCATCGACAACGCGCCGCGCTCGGCCACCGTTCGGGCCCACGAGCCCACGCGCGTGATGGTGATCTCGCGCCCCGATCTCATGGCGCTGATGAAGAAGGAGTCGATTCTCGCGGTGAAGCTCCTGTGGAGCTTCGTGCAGGTGCTGTCCGACCGGCTGCGCGAGACGAACTCCGAGCTGTCCGAGGCCCGCCAGGAGCTGGCCGCGGTGCAGGCCGTCAATCCGTTCGCTGAAGACTGAGGGGTCGCATGAGGCGTTGGGTGCGTATCGCGCTGATCGCGTGTGTCGTCTCATCGTCTGTCTTCGCTGACCCGTTTCCGCTCTACGGCTATGGCCCGCGCGCTGCGGCGATGGGCGGCGCGATGACGGCCGAGGCCAACGACTACACCGCCACCTTCTACAACCCGGCGCTGCTCACCAGGCGCACCGACCTCAACTTCGGGTTCGCGTTTCAGTTTCACCGGCTGATCCCCGAGATCACCTCGAAGGATCTCGCCAAGCCCATCGACTGTTCGCAGTGCGCGCCGGCCGACAACATCGGCACCTCGACGGGCTTCGTGTTTCCCCTCGCGGGGAAGGTGAAGAACCGGGTGGCGATCGGCGTGGGCCTGTACCTGCCGACGAGCGTGTTCGTGCGGGTGAACGCTCCCGACTCGGCGCAGCCGTACTGGTACCGCTACTCGGGCAACCTCGAGCGCTTCGTGTTGCACCTGGCGGCCGGCATCAAGATCACCGACTGGTTCAGCATCGGCCCGGGCGTGTCGGTGCTGGCGAACCTGCAGGGCCGCGTGGCCGGTGGTGGCGGTGCGCTGGCGAAGGTCGACCTGTTCTCGCGCAACGTGAAGGTGAAAGAGCTCGACGCCTCGCTCACCACGCGCATCGCGCCCACCTTCGGAGTGTCGATCACCCCGATGAAGACGCTGCGCTTCGGAGCGACCTACCGCTACGAGATCATGCTGCCCGTCACGATTCCCGCGATCGTCGACCTCGAGGGCGTCGGCACGCTGAACCTGCAGGTCGCGGCCATTTCGCACTACGCACCTCATCAGGTCTCGTTCGGCGCGGCGTGGGACATCACCGATCAGCTGACCGTCACGCTCGACGGCGAGTACCAGCACTGGAGCGCCGCGCCGTCACCGTACGTGTCGCTCACCGTCGATCTCTCGGGCCCTACGCTCGCAGCGCTCGGCATCGACAAGGCCCTCGATCTCAACTCGCCAGCGCCCGCGCCGGGCTTCGTGAACACCTTCGGCTTCCGTGTCGGTGGCGAGTACCGCGTGTCGGAGCGCTTCGCCGCCCGCCTCGGCGGGTACTACCGGCCCACCCCAGTGCCGCTGCAGAACGTCGCGAACAGCAACATTCTCGACGGCAACGCGGTCGGTCTCGCGACTGGCATCGGCTTCAACTTCAGCGACCCCCTCGAGATCTTCGAGCACCCCGTTCAGGTCGATCTCGCGGCGCAGATGACGTTCATTCTTCAGCGCGAAGCCACCAAGCCGTCGTTCGATACGCTGCCGTCCTACACGTACTCGGCGCGCGTCTTCGGCGGCACGGCGATGATCCGCTACGACTTCTAAGCCTTCGGAACCGGTCGAAGGTTCAGGATGTCTGCACGGTCCCGGTCGTTCACGGATCTGCTGCGGTAGGCTCCTGACTTCTCCATGCGTCGCGCCCTCATCGGTCTCGCTGCGCTCGTGCTCATCGGCATCGTGGTGGGCGTGTGGGTGTCGCGAACACCCGAGGTCGAGCAGCCGCAGGTTCAGGTCGACGACGCACCGCCGGCTCCGCAGTTCAAGCCGGTCGAGGTGCGCGCCGCCAACGATCAGGGCCTGACCCTGGCGGGCATCGTGCGCAGCGCCGACGGGAAGCCGCTGCCGGGCGCGACGATCATGCTGGCGTCGACCGAGCAGCAAAGCCTGGTCTCGATTCACTGTGCGTTCTGCAACGAGCTGATGCTGTCGTGCCGCGCTCGCGAATCGGCCAGCACCATCGGCCACCTGATGGACGAGCACCAGGGCGAGCTGACGGCGGCGGCGACGACGACCTCGGACGCACAGGGGCGGTTCCGCTTCGAGAAGCTCGCGGGCATCTCGTTCACGGTCTGGGGCAAGGCGGCGGGGCACGGGCTGGGCGTGAAGGAGCGCGCGGCCCCCGGTGATCCCGTCGAGTTGTTCCTGCCGTCACCGCGGAGCCTCGTCGGGCAGCTGCGTGACGAAGCGGGGCAGCCAGTTCAGGGCGCGGTGCGGGCGGTGTCACGCCGGCTCGCCGAGGTGGTGACGGTTCAGGCCGACGCGTCAGGCCGCTTCGCGTTCGACTCCCTCGGAGAAGGCCCGTTCTACGTGCACGGCTCGGCGCCGGGTTTTCTGCCGGGCGTTCGCTCCGAGGTGCAGGCCGGGCCCGACGCGGTGCTGCTCACGCTGGTGAAGCCGCGCACGCTCGAGGTGCGGCTCGTCACGGTGGAGCAAAAGCCGATCTCGGGCACGGTGCGGCTCGCCGGCGATCACCTGTCGAGAGACTTCCCCGCCAAAGACGGCCTCGCGATCATCACCGGGCTCGCTCCGGGCAACCTCATGGCCTCGGCGGTCGCGGGCGAGCTCTCGGCGGCGCCGCAATCAGTCACGCTCTCGGCTCCGACGACGCGCATCACGCTGGTGCTCGACAAGGGCGGCCGGCTCGCGGTCACGGTGCTCGACGATCAGGAACAGCCGGTGACCGACCCGACCATCGAGCTGCTCACCACGAACGGTGAGCCGATCTCCCGCCGCAAGCTGCAGACGGGCGAGCTCTCGGTGCTCGGGCCCGTCGCCACCGGTGACTACCTCGTGCGCGCGCAGGCCGATGGGTACACGTCGGCGACGGTGCCGGCGAAGGTGTCGGTGGGCGAGACCCCGCTCGAGATCACGCTCAGCCGTGGAACACTGATCGCCGGCCGCGTCATCGACGAATATGGCCGGCCCGCGCCGGGCGTCTCGGTGCTGATCTCGCCCCTCGGTGAGTCGGCGATGAGCGGGCCCGATGGCCGCTGCAAGGCCACCGTGCCGTCGCCCGGCCTCTCCTCGTTGCAAGCGCACCACTCGGACTGGGGTGGTGGCGAGGTGAAGGTGCCGGCCCCGAAGACCGACGTCGAGCTGCAGCTCGAGCCGCGCGCGGGTTGCGAGATCACCGCGATGCAGAACGGCCGACGCATCGAGGGCGCGAGCGTCGTGATGTTCACCAACGACGGTAACTTCCGCAGCGATCGCGTCTCGGGCGCCGACGGCGTGGTGCTGATGCGTGGCATGCCGCCCAACACCTACACGGTGCTCGCCACGCACCCCGACTTCCTTCCCTCCGATCGACAGACCGTGAAGGTCGAAGAGGGGCAGCTGATCAAGGTGACGGCCGAGCTGAAGCCGGGGGCCAACGTGGTGGGGCAGGTGGTCGACACGCTGGGGGCGCCGGTGAGCGGGGTCTCGGTGGGCGTGATGCCCCGCGGAACCGAAGCGGTCTCCACCGACGCCACGGGGAACTTCACGCTTGGTCCCCTGCGTCCCAACGGCATGTACGGCGTGCGGGTCAGCCAGCGCGGCTTCGAGCAGACGGAGCGGGTCATGGCGACCGCGGGTGGCCCTTCGGTGAAGGTCACGGTGAAGCGCCAGCCGATCTTCCGCGGCCGAGTGCTGGGCGCCGGCCAGCCCCTCAAGCGCTTCCGCGTCGACGGCCATGAGATCTCGTCGAGCGACGGCACCTTCGAGCACCCGCTGCCGGCCACCGATGATCGGGTGATTCTCACCATCGAGTCGGCCGGCTTCGAGCCGCTCATCGCCGATCGGCCCAACACACCCGACCTCGGTGACTTCGATCTCAAGCGCACTCCGCAGATCACCGGCGTGGTGCGTGACGAGTCGGGCGGCGCGGTCGCCGACGCGGTCGTCTCGTGTGACAGCTGCGAACAATCGGTGATGACCGGCGCCGATGGGCGCTTCAGCCTGTCGCGCCCGCCGTACCAGTACCAGATGCACCTCGTGGCCAAGAAAGGCCGGCGCACCGCCACGCACGTCGCGACGACGGACAACCTGCAGGGCATCGAGCTGACGCTGAAGCCGGGGGTCACGTTGTCGGGCACTGCGTGGTTGGCCGATGGCACCCCGGCGCGCGGCGTCGAGATCGCGGGGCTGCACACCGATCGCAGCGAGCCCGTGTCGGTCGTCACGGGTGCAGATGGCTCGTACTCGATGGAGGTCGCTCCGGGAGGCTACCGCTTCGTGATGAACGGGCCCGGCGTGCCTCGGGTCTCGGCCGATCCCGTCGCGCTGGTGACCGAGGTCACCGGCCCGCAGACGCGGCTCGACTTCGGGCCCGCACCAGGAACGGCGAGCGTCACGGTGCGGGTCAAGCCAGAGCCTGGGCATGCGCTGTGGCTCGTGCGAGGCGACGTCCGCTCGGTGGGAAACCCTCCGATGGAGCTCATGCGTTCGTCGTGGGCGCAGATGGTGTTTCAGCCGCTGACCGATCGCGTGACGCTCACCGGCATCGTGCCCGGCCGCTACACCCTCGTCTGGTCCAGCTTTCACGCCGCGTCGGAGTCGGGCCCGGCGCTCGTGCCGATCGACGTCCCCTCGCAGGCTGAAGTGAGCCTCGTTCGATGAGCACTCCAACGCCCTCGTCGAAGCTGCCGTTGCTGCTCGGTGGTGGGCTGGTCGTCGTCGCGCTCGTGTTGGGGGCGTACAAGATCGCGACCGCGCCGCCCGCGACGAACGACGAAACCAGCGAGGCTCGGGAAGACGAGGGGGGCCCCAGGCGGCACTCGAAGTGGTTCTGGGAGGGCGACGACGAAGCCCCGCACCGGGACGACGGTCGCATCGCCGAGCTCCCCACCGCGCGCAGCCTCAAGCTGATCGACGACAAAGACGCCCCCATCGTCGGCGCGGCGGTGAAGATCGTCAGCTCGCCGATGATGGTCGAGCGCAGAAACCCCGACGATCACGAGCTCGTCGAGTGCGACGACTTCGAGCACATCACGCGCGGCGCGGCCGAGCTGCGAAAGGGCAAACTCACGCCCGAGACCCTCGCAGAGGGCGTCTCGAATGAAGAAGGCATGGTGACGTTCCCAGCGCGAACGTGGCCGCGCTCGGTGATCATTCTCGTCGACCGCCCGGCCAGGCCGCAGTTCGTGCAGTTCGATCTCTTCGAGACGTCGGTCGTGCAGGTGATCGATGGCCAGCGCCCGGCCGATGTGACCGTGACGGCGATGGAGGCCGGAGGCGACCCCATCAACGGCGCCCGCGCGACGGTGCTCGACCTCGCGACCGGGGTCGTCACCGAGCTGCGCAGCGACTCGAGCGGCCAGGTGCGACTGCCGGGCGGGCGGGCGCAGTGGGTCATTCTCGAGGCAGACGATCGGTTCCCCGTCGCGCTGTCGCTCGACGGCTCGAACCCCGAGGTGCCTGTCGCGCTGAGCCGCCCTGGCTCGATCGAGGTCACCGCCGCGGCTTCGCTCGGCTCGTTCGGAGTGGAGGTGTTGAAGCGCCACCGCCGCACGGTGAAGGTGACCGATGGGAAGGGGCTCTTCGAGCTGCAGCACCCTGGCTACGTCTCGGTGCAGGTGGTCGAGCCCGGCTTCCTCGGCAATGGCGAGGGGCTGCTCGACGAAGGCGCGCGCTTGTCTCTCTCGCTGCAGGTGCGCCGCTCGGGGCGCCTGCTGCTGACCGTCGTCGACGCGATGGGCAACCCCGTGCCCAACGTCTCGGCGACGCTCACCTCGCCGTCGAACACCGTGAGCGCCGAAGCGTACGAAGAGGGCCAGCGGCTCGAGCTGGGGCCCATGGCCGAAGGGCCGGCGGTGGTGCGGGTGACGGCCCCGGGGTTCAAGTCGCGCGCGCAGTCGATCGAGCTGAAGCCCGGAGACACCGATCTCGAGGTGGTGCTCGCCGAGGCGCCGTTCGTTTCGGGTCGGGTGGTCGACTCCAGGGGCCAGCCCGTGGCCGACGCCACGGTTCAGGTTCGCGCCGATCTCCCCAACGACCCGAACGGGGCCGTCACCGATGAACGGGGCACTTTCAAGCTGCACGTCGACGAGGAGGGGCCGTGGCAGCTCGAAGCCCTGGGGCCCGAGGGAGAGATCGCGCGCGCGACGGCGCAGGTGCCGGGCCCCGAGGTGGTGCTCACGCTGCAGCCGCTGGGGAAGCTCGTCGTCACGGTGATCGGTGTGAACGGTCAGCCGGCCGAAGCGGTGCGGGTGATGATCGCCAGCGCCGAGAGCCCCGAGCCCGACTTCGGCGAGACGACCGAGACCGGTCAGCTCACCTTCGAGCAGCTGTTGCCCGGCGAGTTCCGCGTCGAGGTCGACGGCCAGGCCACGGGAGACGACTTTCTACCCGCCCACGCCGAGCAGCTCGTTCGCAGCGCCGAGACCGCACAGCTCACCGTGCGCCTGCAACCCTCGGCGAAGATCGTCGGCAAGCTGGTCGACGAAGAAGGGGCTCCGGTCAGCTACTCGCTGATCGGCGCGAAGGGCCCACGCCAGCGCATGGCCGAGACCGACGAGCAGGGGCAGTTCACGCTCACCGGTCTCGAACCGGGCGAGGCGATCGAGCTCACCCTCGAAGGCCAGCCGAACGCGAAGCTGGTGCCCTCGACGTTGAAGGCCGGAACGAACCAGACCGTGAAGCTGCTCTACCCGCCGACGGTGACGGGGCGGGTGGTGGACGAAGCGGGCGCGGTGGTGACCGCGTTCACCGCCAACAGCTCGATGTTCGACACCGAGGACGGCAAGTTCGAGATCGAGGCCGATGCCGACGGCGTGATCGTGGTCGAAGAGTCGACCAGCCGGCTGTGGGCCCGCGTCGAGGTCAAAGGCCGCAAGGACGTGGGAGACGTGGTCTTGAAGAAGTACGAGCCGTTCACCGGTGTGGTGGTCGACGAGAACCGACAGCCAGTGGCGTCGGTGCGGGTGATCTCCGCGGCGTTCTCGCTCACCGAGGTGTTGACCGACTCGAAGGGGCACTTCGAGGCCGAGCTGATGGATCGCGAGAAGGGCTTCTCGATCGAAGCGCGCGCGGCCGATCTGGGAACGGTCGTCGAGGTGCCTGCTGGCAAGACGAGCGTCGAGCTCGTGCTGCTGCCGGCGACGCGGGTCGAGGGCACCGTGCGTGGGGCCGGTGGCAGGCCGTTGGTGACCTCGGTGACCGCGCGTGGCCCGAGCGGAGACGAGGTGCAGGTCGACACCGATGCCCAGGGCCAGTTCACGGTGGCGCTCGCTCAGGGCAACTGGTTCTTCGGCACGCGGGCCTCACGGTCGTCGAAGTCGGTGTTGATCACCGGCCGAACCCAGCGAGTCGACCTCGGCGTGCCCGACGACGCCTGTGAGATCGCGGTGCGCGGCGTTCCGATTCCCAGCTCGGTCATGCTCGTACCTCCGGGGGTCGAGTGGTCGCCGGGCCCTGACATGCTCTACGAGCTTGGGGTGGTGCCGCCGGGCATCGTCTCGCTCGGCCTCGACGGCACCGCGTTCGTCGCGCGCGGCATCGCCTGCGGCTCGTGGTCCGTGCACGCCGTCTATGGCACCGAGGTCGTCACCTCGACTGCAACGCTCACCCGTGGCGCCCCGGCGAACCTCACGGTGCGCGCGCCCAGCCTGGCCAGCATCGGCGACTCCATGGGCATGAACCACGTCAGTGAGCGCGTGCTCAATGAGTCGATCGGCAACCTCGAGCGGGGCCAGAAGGACTTCGAGGATCTGCTCCAGCCGGGCCCGCAGAACGCCGAGCAGATCATCGAGTGAGTTTGAGGTAGTTCCCCTCACATGACGGAGCCCCTGTCGGGTCGGAACATCGCGGTCGCGGTTGGCGGCGGCATCGCGGCGTACAAGGCCTGCGATCTGGTTCGTGAGCTGCGCCGCGCCGGCGCCGAAGTTCGGGTCGCGATGACGAAGGGCGCGTGCGAGTTCGTCACGCCGCTCACGATGCAGAACCTGTCGGGGCACCCGGTGTTCACCGACACCTTCGACTCCACGCAAGACCAGCACTACGGCCACCTCACGCTGGCGAAGTGGGCCGATCTGTTCGTCATCGCCCCGGCGACGGCCGATCTGCTCGCGCGCATCAAGGGAGGTCTCGGCAATGACGCGGTGACGACGACGCTGCTCGCGTTCCGCGGCCCCGTGTTGCTCGCGCCGGCGATGAACACCGCCATGTGGGAGCACGCCGAGACGCAGGCGAACGTGACGGCGCTCCTCGCGCAGCCGAAGTACCGCATGGTCGGGCCTGCTTCGGGCCCGCTGGCCGATGGTGACGTGGGCATGGGCCGGCTCGCCGAGCTCAAAGACCTCGTGCAGGCGACGGTGACGCTCGCGGTGAACGGGCCACTTGCTGGCAAGCGCGTGTTGATCACCGCCGGGCCCACGAGAGAAGCGCTCGACCCGGTGCGGTTCATCTCGAACCCCTCGACGGGGAAGATGGGCCTCGCGGTGGCCGAGGTCGCGCGTGCGCAGGGCGCGGTCGTCACCGTGGTGCTGGGGCCGGTGGAGACGCCAGCTCCGAAGGGCGTCGAGGTGGTTCGGGTCACGACCGCCGACGAGATGCTGGCCGCGGTGATGGCGCGCGTGGAGTCCGTCGACGTGTTCGTGGCCGCGGCCGCCGTGAGCGACTGGAAGGCCGAGCAGGTGAGCGCGGTGAAAGAGAAGAAGGGCGACGGGCCGCAGACCATCACCTTCGTGCGCACGCCTGACGTGCTCGCGACGGCGTCTGCGAAGGTGCACGGGAATGCGAAGCGTCCACTGCTGGTCGGCTTCGCGGCCGAGACGAACGACGTCGAGACCTACGCGAAGGGCAAGCTCGAGAAGAAGCGGCTCGATCTGATCGTCGCGAACGATGTCTCGAAGGCCGGCGCAGGGTTCGGCACGGACACCAACTCGGTGATCGTCTTCGATCGCGGCGGTGAGGCGCTCCGCAGCACCGGCACCAAACGCGAGGTGGCGAAAGACCTCTGGAGCCTGCTTCACCCGCGCCTCCACTCGACGCACGGGGTAGGGTGAGCGCGATGTCAGACGAACTGAAGGAGATCGCCACCGAGCTTCGCCGCCACCTCGCGTGGCAGGAGTCCGACGGCTCGCGCTCCATTCTCGGCGAACGAACGGCGAAGGCGGCCGCTGCGCCCCCGGTCGCGAAGCCTGTGCCTGCCCCCGTGGCGAAGGCGGCTCCCGCTTTGGCGCAAACGAAGCCCGCGCCCGCGATCGTCAAGCCGCCCGAGGCGCCCATCGCCCGCCGCCCGCTCGACGAGATTCGCCGCGAGCTCGGAGACTGTCAGCGCTGCAAGCTCTGCAATGGCCGCAGCACGATCGTCTTTGGCTCGGGAAACCCGCGCGCCGAGCTCGTCTTCGTCGGTGAAGGCCCGGGAGAAGAAGAAGATCGTCAGGGCGTGCCCTTCGTCGGCAAGGCAGGCCAGCTGCTGACGAAGATGATCGAGGCGATGAAGTTCTCTCGCGACGACGTGTACATCTGCAACGTCGTGAAGTGCCGGCCGCCCAACAACCGCAACCCCGAGCCCGACGAGATCGAGGCCTGCGAGCCGTTCTTGAAGGCGCAGCTCGCCTCGTTGCAGCCGAAGGTGATCGTGGCGCTCGGCAAGTTCGCGACCCAGACGCTGCTGCGCGATCAGACCTCGATCACCCGGCTGCGTGGCCAATGGCGCGAGTACCAGGGCATTCCGTTGATGCCCACGTTCCACCCCGCGTACCTGCTGCGTCAGCCCGAAGAGAAGCGGCTGGCGTGGCTCGATCTGCAGGAAGTGATGAAGCGATTCGGCAAGAAGGGACAGCAGTGATGAAGGGGACGATTCAGCTCTTCCAGGTCTTCGCAGGCTCACTCGAAGGCAACCCGCTCAACGATCCGTCGACGCGCACGATCCCCGTGTACCTGCCGCCCGGCTACGCCGAGAGCCCCGAGCAGCGCTACCCGGTCGTCTATTTCCTGCACGGCTTCAGCGGCAACGGTCTGCAGTGGCTGAACACGTCGCCCTTCACGCGCACGGTGCCCGAGCGCCTCGACTTCCTCATCGCGCAGCAGGGCCTGCCGCCGTGCATTGGCGTCTTCGTCGACGGGTGGACCTCGCTCGGCGGCTCACAGTGGATCAACAGCGAAGGCATCGGCCGCTACCGCGACTACGTGGCGCGCGATCTCGTGGCCTTCGTCGATCGCACCTTCCGCACGATCACCAAGGGCACGGCGCGGGCGCTCGTCGGCAAGTCATCGGGCGGCTACGGCGCGCTCGTCATCAGCCGCTTCCACCCCGAGCTCTTCGCCCACGTCGGCGTGCACTCGGGCGACGCGGGCTTCGAGTACTGCTACCTGCACGAGCTGCCCCAGGCGGCGGGCCCGTTGCTCAAGGCCGGTGGGGTCGAGAACTGGTACCGCGACTTCATCAACCGTTCGCTCGCCACCAAGATGAAGGGCGAAGATCACACCGTCATCAACATGCTCTGCATGGCGGCTGCGTACTCGCCGAAGAAGGGCGAACCACTGGGCCTCGAGCTGCCGATCGATCTGCAGACCGGCCGGCTGCGCGTCGACGTGTGGAACCGGTGGCTCGTGCACGACCCGGTGCGGTTCACGCCGAAGCACCTCGACGTCTACAAGAAGCTCAAGACGATCTTCCTCGACTGCGGCACGCGCGATGAGTTCAACCTGCGCTGGGGCGCGAGGCTGTTGGCCGAAGAGTTCCGCGCCGGCGGGGTCGAGCACGTGCACGAAGAGTTCGAAGACGGGCACATGGGCGTGAACTACCGGTTCGAGCGCTCGTTGGGCTACCTGCTGCCTCGCCTCGAGCGGAGCTGAGACGCCATGTTCGGAACCGTCGTCGCGATCGCGTTGACGTGCTCTCCGAACCTTCTCGGAGCCATCGCCGACAAGGACTTCACCGGCGAGGGCTTCACGCTCACGCAGCGGGCGAAGGCGTCGAAGAAGGGCCGCACGTTCGTCTTCGCGCTCCAGGACTCGAAGGGCGAGACGAAGTGGTCGTCGACCGAGCCTTCGCCGATCGAAGGTCAGCCCGTGTTCTCGGCCGACGGCTGGGTGGCGCTGCAGGGGAACGACTTCGAGGTGCTCCTCTTCGCTCCATCGGGTGCACGCAGCCTCGTGCGTCTTCACGCTCAGCTCTCGGCAGCCGAAGAAGGGCTCGTGCCGCGAACGAACTGCGGCTTGCGGTGGTTGGCCGGCCAGCGCTTCGAGGCCGGAGCGCTCGTGGTCGAGGTTGCCCAGCGAGACGCCGCGCCGCTCACCTTCGGCGTCACGCTCTCGAAGACGCCGGCGGTCGCGCGCCGCTGATCACCGCCACGTCGTCGAGATCGTTCGATACGAGTTCGAGACCGTGAGCCGGTAGGGCACCAGGGTTCGATCGCCGCTCTGCAGCAGCCAGCCGCGCGTGGTGGGCGCTTCGAACTTGATCAGCAGGGCCAGCGCCGAGATGGAAGAGCGGCCGGGCATCACGTTCGCGGGATGAAAGCCGGCGGGCAGATCGGGCAGCCGCACGGTGAGCGGCGCGCCCGGTGCGGTGTAGACACGCCAGAACGTCGTCTGCATCGACGAGAGCTGCAGCTCGAGCGTGTCGAAGTCAGGCGATTGTGCGTTCGCGCCGACGGTGGCCATCGACGAACCAGTCGTCTGGAGCCGGGTGAGCTCGGGCAGCGCGTTCGTCGACATCGAGGTCGCGAACGGGTCCGTCAGCCACTGCGTGACGAAGAACGGCCCGCCTGTCGGAATCGAATGCCGCATGCGATTCGGAGCGAGGACGTCGACGATGCCGAAGCCCGTCAGGGTGGCGCCGCTGCGCGAGACCACGCCCGACTGCACGGAGGCCTCGGCTCCGGGCGTCAGGTCGACGTAGTGGGCCACCTGCCCGAGCGACTGCGAGCCCATCAACGCGTTGCCCGAGAGCAACCCGGCATCGGCAGCCACGAACGTGTGCGTCGTCGTCTGAAACGTCCCTGGAACGGAGGGGAAGGCGAGGTCGAGCGTGACAGCTCCACCATCTGGCCGCCCCACGGTCGCCTTGGTCCAGTTCACCTCGTTGCCCAGGCTGTTGAACTCCATCGCGACGACGGTGATGGGCTGCGTGGAGTCCGTTCGGTAGCGCGCCGCCCAGCTCGAGCCCGTGACGGGCATGGGCGTCACGCCGTCGACGAGATCGATCTCGACGCGATTGCCCGGGCTGCTCTTGCCGCTGATGGCGCCGCCGATGGTGAACGTGTCGTCGACCTGGGTCGTCGGGTCGATGCGCACCTTCGTCGGCAGATCGTTCGTGATGCCGAGAATCGAGACGGCTTCGTGGCCCGCGGCGACGACGGTGAGATCGAACGGCCGCTCGGACAGCGGCCAGGCCACCGAGAACTCTCCGCCCAGGTTCGAGATGATCGTCGAGCGCATGGTCGGGCCCACCAGCAACGCGTACGCGCCAGCGAGGGGGCGAGAGAGCCCGCTCGTCACCGAGAAGGTGAAGTTCGGCATGCCCGCATCGATTGGAAGCCCGGCGTCGGGAACGAACGGGGGCCCACCATCGAAAGGCTCGCTCGAGAAGCAGTCATTCGCGCGCACCTCACCGTTCGAGGTCACGTACGCGAGGTGAACGTGCTGATCGCGACCGACGGCGATGGCGAGCGACTCGCTCGAGTTGCGGTTGACCAGGGTGGTGGAGATCGGCCCCTGCCAGGTCTGGCTCGTGGCGGTGGTCCATCGAACGACGGCGGGACTGGCGAACGCGACGGCGATGGTCCCTGTGTCGAGGTCGAGATCGGAAGCGACGAACAGCACGTCGGCGATGGGCACCGCCGGCTGCATCACTACGCCGAAGTCACGGCTCGCGAAGAGCGTAGGGCTCATGCCCGCGATCCGGGCAGCGTGAAGGGCGGTGACGCGATCTTGCCTGTCGATCAACAGCTTCAGCTGACCGATCGG
>JAEUJR010000551.1 GCA_016793585.1 Archangium sp. | reverse complement strand
TCGTTGTCGACGATGAACTCGCTGTCGCCCTGGAAGATGTCGATCTCGATGAACGGCGCGCCCGGCTTCTGCGGCGGCGGCACGCGGAAGCTCTTCACCATCGGCACGCGGTGGTTCTTCTCGATGATCTTGCGGAAGCGGCCCGTCGGCAGGCCGTACCCGATCGGCATCGACACCGCATCGAGCAGCGTCACGGAGTCGGGCGAATCCATCGACTCGCCCAGCAGCGCCGCCCCCAGCGCCACGCACTCGTCGGGGTGCACGCCCTTGCGCGCGGGCTTGCCGAAGTGCTCCTGAATGCGCTGCTGCACGAGCGGCATGCGGCTCTGGCCGCCCACCAGAATCACCTCGTCGATCGACGAGCGCGTGATGCCCTTCTCGGTGAGCACGTCGTCGCAGATCTCGAAGGTGCGATCGACCAGGTCGCGCGTGAGCGAGTTGAGCTGCTCTCGCGACAGCGGCACCTTGAGATCGAGCGGCTTGCCCTTGCGCTCTTCGACGTAGGGCAGCTCGATGGTGACGTTCTGCATCAGCGAGAGATCGATCTTCGCGGCCTCTGACGCGTTCTTCACGCGCTGCATGGCGATGGGGCTCTTCGTGAGATCGACCTTGTTCTCCTTCAGGAAGGTCTCGACCACGAAGTCGATGATGCGGTTGTCGAAGTCGATGCCCCCGAGGAACGTGTCGCCGCCCGTCGCGACCACCTCGAAGGTGTTGTTCTTCACCTCGAGCACCGAGACGTCGAAGGTGCCGCCGCCCAGGTCGTACACGAGAATGCGTTGATCGAGCCCGCGGTTGAAGCCGTACGCCAGCGCCGCCGCCGTGGGCTCGTTGACGATGCGCTTCACGTTCAGGCCGGCGATCTGACCCGCGTGCTTCACGGCCTGGCGCTGGTTGTCGGTGTAGTAGGCGGGCACCGTGATGACGGCTTCGCTGATGGGCCCCTGCAGGAACTGCTCGGCGATCGTCTTCACCTGCCCGAGCACCATCGCCGAGATCTCGGGCAACGAATACACGCGCCCGCCGAGCGACACCGCGGCGTCTCCGTCTTCGCCCGCGACGATCTCGTACGAGTAGTAGCTCTTGAGCGCCTGCACGACGCGCGAGTCGAACTTGCGGCCGATGAGGCGCTTGGCGCCGTAGATCGTGTTGCGCGGGTTGGTGACGATCTGATCTCGCGCGACGCCACCGACCACGAGATCGCCGCGCGGAGACAGCGAGACGACCGACGGCAGAATGAGCGTGCCCTTGTCGGTCGGCACGATGCGGGGCACACGATTCTTCACCGACGCCACCAGGGTGTTGGTGGTGCCGAGGTCGATGCCGACGATGCGGCCCTTCTCCGCCATGACGCGAGGTCGTAGCACGCTCGCCCAAAGCCGCCCCCGCCGAATTTCCGCTCGGCTGCTCTCCCGTCGCGCCGTGATGGGCTACATGGCGCAACCGCAATGAACGTCGTCTTCTACGGACTCGTGCTGGTGGCGTGCCTCTCGGCGGTGATCTTCGGAACACCGCAAGAGGTCGGCAAGGCCGCGATGGACAGCGCGAAGTCGAGCGTCGAGCTGGCGATCGGTCTCGTCGGTGCGATCTCGCTCTTTCTCGGGCTGATGAAGATCGTCGAAGAGGCCGGCGGCCTGAAGGTGATGGCGAAGCTGATTCGCCCGCTCATGGTGCGGCTGTTCCCCGACGTGCCGCCCGATCACCCGGCCATGGGCGCGATGGTGATGAACATCGCCGCCAACGCGCTGGGCCTGGGCAACGCAGCGACGCCGTTCGGGCTCAAGGCGATGAAAGAGCTCGACACGCTCAACACCGAGAAGGGCACCGCCACCAACGCGATGGTGCTCTTCCTCGCGATCAACACGAGCGGCGTGTCGCTGCTGCCGACCGGCGTGATCGGCCTTCGCGCGCTGAAGGGCTCGGCTGACCCGGCCGCGATCTTTCCCACCACGTTGTTCGCGACGAGCTGCTCGACGGTCACCGCGATCATCGTGACGATTCTGCTGTCGCGCCTGCCGATGTTTCGCGGGCCGCAGTCACAGATCGCCGCCGACGCCGCGATCTTGAAAGAGCGCCCGAAGAGCTCGCCTGCCGAGTTCCTTCCGCTCGCGGGGTTCCTCTGCGCGCTCGCGGCGATGGTCTCCGTCGTCTACCGCCTCGGAGAAGCCGCCAGCGCGTGGATTCTGCCCATGCTGATCCTCTTCATGCTGACGGTCGGCGTGGTTCGGCGCGTGAAGATCTACGAGGTCTTCGTGGCCGGCGCGCGGGAGGGCTTCATGCTCGCGGTCGGCATCATTCCCTCGCTGGTCGCGATTCTCACGGCGGTGGGCATGCTGCGGAAGAGCGGTGGGCTCGAGGCGATCACCGGCTTCCTCGGTCAGTACACCGCGCCGCTCGGCATGCCCCCCGAGGTCTTGCCGCTCGCCCTCATTCGGCCCCTGTCGGGCTCGGGCGCCTTCGCGCTCACGGGCGATCTGATCTCGACGCACGGGCCCGACACGTACATCGGGCAGCTCGCGAGCACGCTCAACGGCTCGATGGAGACGACGTTCTACGTCCTCGCGGTCTACTTCGGCAGCATCGGCATCAGCCGAACCCGGCACGCCGTGCCTGCAGGGCTCGCGGCCGATCTGATGGGAGTCGTGGGCAGCATCGTCGGCGTGAAGTGGCTGCTCGGCCACTGACTGGCCTCAGCTGCCGGTCTTCGGCGGCGGCACGTAGATCTCGCCGACGATCATCGACGCCCGCGGCGGATCGAAGCGGTTGATGATGGGCCCGAACAGCGCGGTCGATCGCAGCGACTCCTTCGCCGCGTGAAAGCGACTCCGCAACGCATCGGCCACCGGCGTGGGGCCGTGATCGACGTGGCTCCTCGAGCGGCCGCCCACCACCAGCCCCGCCACCGCGACGAAGAGCGCGGCCACCGCGACCACCGACATCACCAGTCGACGCCGCAGCGTCGCCTCGCCCACGGGACAGTCTCTGGTGAGCACCGTGCCATCAGCGCGCTGAAAGACCCGCCCGCAGACGCGCCCCGAGGCCCCACGCAACAACTCGGTGGCTTCGGCCTCGGTCAACGAACGAAGATCGTGCACGTGCAGCTGGCACTTCTCGCAGAAGCGGCGGCGCTCATCGCCACGCATCGACTCCCACTTCTCGGAACAGGGGCTCGCGACTCTGATCTGAAGGGCCATGGAGCCGTTGAACGCTTGCCCGACGAAACCGATCTGTCAGGGCTTCGCGGCGTCTCGAACGCGCTCTGAGGCATCGCGGGCCCGCACCAGCTCGAGCAACAACCCCAGCTCTTTCGGAGGCTTCTGTCGCAGCGCCCCCAGCGCCGCCACCCGCTCACCCTCACCCGCCGCGATTCGCTCCGAGACGGCGGCATCTCCACACACGCGCGCCCTGGCGTCCTGCTCGAGCACCATCAGCTCGGCGTCACGCAGCTTCGCCTGCGACAGCTTCACGGCCTCGGTGGCGCGCACCTCGAACGACTCGAGATCGTCGGGGAACTCGACCTTCTCGTGCTTCGCCGCCGCGATGGTCTCGCTCGCCGCCTTCGCGTTGAGAAAGGCGGCGCACAGCTCACGCGCCGTCAACGTCGCCGTCGGAGGGGTGGGCGCTTCACTCGTCGCAGCGAGCTCCTTCGACCAGACCGCGAGCTGCCTCGCCGTCACTGCGCCCGAGAAGAACTGCCGGCGCTCGGCGCGAATCGCCATCCACCTCCGCAGCACCATCGGGTCGGGGTTCTGCGGGTCCCACGCGCGTTGGTACTCGGCCGAGGCCTTGTCGAGCTGGCCGCTCACGTCGAGCAGCACCGCCCGGGTGAGGAAGAGCTGCGAGTCACTCGCCGTCTTCGAGAGCACCTCGAGGCGTGTCGCCACCTCGTACTCGGCGACCGTGCGCGGCAACAGGCGGCTGATGCGCTGCAGGCTCTCGAACGCTGCCTGACGAACGAGCGCGTTGCGGGCCAGCCTCAGCTGCTCGAGCAACGGGTCGATGGTCTTCACCGAGACGAACTGGCCGAGCTCTTCGGCGGCCTGCCACCGATCCATCGGGTCGGGCGCCTGGAGGGACTTCACCACGTCGCCGAAGCTGCGCCTCGTCCACGAGGGGAGCGCCCGCCGAACCCGCTCGTCCTTCGTCGCCTCGAGCGCGTTCATCGCCCTGGCCTTCGCGAGCCGCTGCGGCCAGTCGGCGAGGCTCTTCGTGGCGAGCGCCTCGGCCTCTTCGACCAGGCCCGAGACGAGCAGGCCGTCGAGCTGGGCCGACAGCAGCTTCGTGCGCGCCTCGTCGCGGTGCGAGCCCGCGGGAAACTCGGCGAGGTACGCCAGCCAGCCAGCGGGGCTGGTCGCGCGCCCCCAGGCCACCTCGTCGAGCCGGGTCGAGACCTCGGCCGCGCGAGGGTCGTCGGGGTTCTGCGCGGCGATGCGCGACAACGTGGCCGGCTCGTCGAGCGTCGCCACCTCGCGCAGCTCGAGCGCCTTCAACAGGCCATCGGCCTCGTCGCGGTGGGCTCCGTCAGGGTGCTCGCGCACGAACTGCCGCAGCGCCTGGGCCGTGCCCTTCTCTTTCGCGGCGTTGAAGCGCAGCGTCTCGAGCAGGGCCGCCGCCGCGCGGGCCTGACCCGACTCGGGGTGACGCTCGAGGAAGCGTTTGTACGCGATCAGCGTGTGCGCCTTCTTCGCCTCTTCGAACTCGAGTTCGGCCAGCCGCGCCTGCGCCGCGTCGAGGTTCTCGTCGGTGGGGTTCTGCGCGATGAATGCCTTCCAGTCGGTGATGGTGTCGCGCTTCGAGGCAGCCTTGAACGCGGCATCACGGCAGCCGGCGAACCAGAGCAGCAGAATGATCGCGAGCGCGCGGCCCGGCACCAGACGTTCGAACATGAGCCGCCTGCTCGTAGCCCGGAACCGGCCTTCCACGCAGCAACGACGCTCCATCAGGCAGGGAGGCGTTTTTGACGCCGCCCCGGCTTCAGCCACCATGCAGGGCATGCGCCTCGTTCTCCCGCTCCTGAGCAGCCTCGTCGCGCTCGGGTGTGCGACTGGCAGGCCGCTGGGAGCCTCCCGCATCGACGACGGCTACCGGCCCTTCGCCATGGCGCCGACGGCCATCGCGGTGCCCGAAGCGGCCGCCCAGGGCGCGCCGCTCGAGGTGGCTCCGGGGTCGCGGAGCAAGGTCGTCGAGGTCGCCCGCGCGCTCGTCGGCAGCAAACGCGTCGAGGTGAACGGCAAACGGTTCGGAGACGACTGCACGGGGCTGGTGCGGGGCGTCTACTCGCAGGTCGGCGTCGAGCTCATGTCGGCGGGCCAGCCCGAGGACAACGGCGTGACGGCCATCTGGCGCTTCACCGCGCAGCATGGCCGCCTGTACGACGGTGGCCGCCCCGTCGCGGGCGATCTCGTCTTCTTCCGCGAGACGTACGATCTCAACCGCGACGGCGCCGTGAACGACGGGCTCACGCACATCGGGCTCGTCGACGACGTCGAGGCCGACGGCACGGTGATCGTCATTCATCGCGTGGCGCGCGGCGTGGTGCGCTACCGCATGAACCTCGCGAACCCGAGCCAGGCGAAGGACGCGAACGGCAAGGTGCTCAACGACGGGCTGCGGCTGCCAGGCGCGGGCTCTCCGCAACGGCTGACGGGCGAACTCTTCGTCTCGTTCGGCACCCTGCTGCCCAACGAGCGCGTCGCGGCGCGCTGAACGGCTACTTGAGCTGCTCGAGCAGCTTGCGGCTGTCGGCGGCGGCGGTGAACCTGGGCGCGACCTTGATCGCCTTGTCGAGCGACGCGATGGCCTGGGCTTCGTCTCCCAACGCGAGGTGCAGGCGGGCGGCGACGAAGTGCGGTCGCGCGAGCTGATCGTCTTCGGCGCTCAGCTTCTGAACGTCTTCGAGGGCGGCCTTGAGGGCCTCGGGCGTCGACTTCGGGGCGTAGAGCACGGCGAGCGCGCTGGCGAGGCGGGCCCAGTAATCGCTGCCCTCGTCGACGGGGGTGGCCTGGCCGGCGCGGAGCGCGAAGCCGAACGCGCGAGCCCGGGCGCTCTGGCTGGCGGCGGCGCCCGAACGAAGGGCTGCGTCCATCGCCTTCATGCTGGCATCGAGCTTCGCGACGGCGGTCTCGGTCGGTTTCGTCAGCGCCTCGGAGCGGCTCACCATCTCGTTCGCGCGTTTGCCGAACTCGTTCTTCTTCGCGTCGTCCTTCACTGCCTCCATCTGCTTCTTGAAGAACGTGTAGCGGTAGTCGACGAAGGTCCGTTCTCCGTAGAGATCGTCGCACTCGAGGCCGAGCCCCAGCACCAGGGCCGCGTGGCCGTCGACGAAGCTGGGGTTCTCTTTGACGATCGCGGTGAGGCGCTCGATCTCGGTACCGCGAAGCTGCGCGTCTTCTTTGCGGAACTGGGTGAGCGCCTGCTCCGAGACCTGCACGAGGCGCGGGTCGAGATCCTTGGTGAGCAGCTGCTTGCCGAAGAACTGCCAGAAGACGCCCAGCCCGACCGCCAGCACCAACAAGAGGACGATGACGATCGCGACGATGTTGCGACGACGGCCCTGCGCGGCGAGGGCTTCGACCCCTGCGTCGGCCTGCACGTCGGTCGTTTGCACCGTGTCGGGCGCGACCATGGGCAGCCCGGGCGACGAGACGATGTCGAGCCGCAGCGGCGCGCGGTGAGCCGCGTCGGTCGCGTCGTGGGCGATCGGAGGCAGGTTCGGCATCGTCGACGCGATGGGGCCGTCGTGCCGAACGGTGGCGCGCATGTCTTCGCCGCCGGGCTCCATGAGCGTCGAAACCCCGGGGGGATCGTCGCCGAGGCCGAAGTTCATCGAGCCGTGCGGCAGCGTGTTGTTGCCGGGCGGAATGGTCTGGGCGGAGTCGAGGGGCTGATCGAACCCGATGGTGGGCTCGGCGACGCCGTGCAGATCGGGGGCGGTGCTCGCGGGCGCCTTGGCGTCGGGCTTCGTCGTCTCCTGCAGGGTCGACATCGCGAAGAGCGCGGTGCGGTTGTGGCGATCCTGCACGCTCTCGGCGGTCTCTCCGGGGTTCGTGGCCGACGAGTCGGTCATCGCGAAGCGCTGCGTGCGGTCGTGCCGCTGCTCGACCGACTCCTGGCTCTCTTCGCCACCTTCGCCCTGCTCGCGCATCATGCGCTCGAGGTCGACACGAACCGTGCTCTCGCTGCGCTGCTCGGGCTCTGCGTCACCCGAGAGCTCGACGGTGCCTTGCGTGACCTGCGGCAGCGGCTTCTTGGGCGAGGTGACGACGGGCGTGCCGAAGGCCATCGTGCGGTTGGCGGCGGCCGCCACGGCCTCTGGCGGCTTGCCGAACATCATCGTGGTGTTCGCAGCCTTGTTCGACGCTGCAGCCGCGGGGGGCGGCACCTGGCCAGCCCCGAACATGACGGTGGTGGCCGCCGGGCGCTGCGCAGGGGGTGGCGGGTTGGCGGGCGCTGGGGCCTGGGCCGCGCCGAACATCTGCGTGCTGCGTGCGGCGGGCGGGGCGACGGGCGTGGCGCCGAAGACCAGGGTCTGGTTGGCCGCAGGCACTGCGGTTGGAGCCACGGGCTGCGCCGCGGCCTGACCTGCTGCGGTGCCGAAGACGAGCGTCTGGTTGGCGTTGCCTGCGGGGGGCGCGACCGGCGAGTTGCCGAAGACGAGGGTCTGGTTGGCAGGCGCGTTGGCGTGCGGCGCGGGCTCGCGGGCTGCCGCCTGCTGGCCAGCGGCGGTGCCGAACACGAGCGTCTGGTGCGGGTTCGCAGCGGGCGCGGGGGGCGCCACGGGCGACGCGCCGAACACCAGCGTCTGGTTCGCGTTCGGAGCGTGCGACGGCGCGGGCGGCTGGGCGGCCTGCTGGCCTGCCGGCGTGCCGAACACCATGGTCTGGTTGGCAGCGCGCTGCTGCGGCGGCGGCTGAGGCGCGGGCACCGCAGCGCCACCGCCGAACATCATCGTCTGATTGGCAGGGCGGCCCGCCGGAGGCTGAGGCGCGGCAGGCGCAGCCCCCGTGCCGAACACCATCGTCTGGTTCGCGGGCCGGCCTCCTTGCGGAATGCCGGCGGCCGCAGGCGTTCGTCGCTTGGTCGTCGTCGGCTCCTCTTCGAGGACGGTGGCCTGAGCGTCGGGCTTGGGCGGGAACGCGGTGAAGACGTGACTACAACGGGTGCACTGAACGGCGGCCCCCGCTGCCGGGATCAACGTCTCATCGAGCACGTAGGTCGTCGAGCACTTCTCGCACGAGATCAGCACCGCGCGGTTCTATCACAGGCCTGCGTCACAGAAGGGAACCTCGGCCAGGTGCCGCAAGGTCTCGAGCCGCGCCTCACCCACGCCCTCGATCGCGTCGACCTCGTCCCAGCTGCAGAAGCCGTGCTTCGCGTCGCGGGTCGCGATGATCTGCGCTGCGAGTTGGGGCCCGATGCCCGGCAGAATGGCGAGGTCGTCGGCGCTCAGCTTCGAGAACGAAACCTTCTGGCCCACCGTGAGCGCCTGCCCGGCCGGCAGCCTCTTGCCGTCGACGTCGCCGCAGCGGGCGACGCCTGCGTCGTCGAGCACCACGCGCTCGGGTGGGCAGTCGAGCGCGGCCGCCTGATGGGGCCAGCGCCAGTACGAGACCAGGCCCACGGCGAGCAGAATGACGGTCGCGACGACGAGCCACCCATCGCGCGTCATCGGCCGATCACTTCGCCTTCTTCGACTTCTTCGCGGGCGTGTCGAGGCCGAACTCGGTGTGCAGCGCACGCACCGCGAGCTCGGCGTACTTCGACGGAATCACGCACGACACGCGGATCTCGCTGGTCGAGATCGCCATGATGTTGATGCCCTCTTTCGACAGCGTGCGGAACATGCGCGCCGCGACGCCCGAGTGGTTGCGCATGCCGACGCCGACGATCGACACCTTGGCGATGTCTTGATCGGTCGAGATGTCACCCGTGTCGAGCGACCTGGCGACCTTCTTCACCACGT
>JAEUJR010000538.1 GCA_016793585.1 Archangium sp. | reverse complement strand
AGAAGGAGCTCATCATCAAGATGGGCCGCAAGTTCCACCCGGCCGACATCGAGCGCATCGTGACTGATGTGGCCGACCCGCCGCCGAACGGTGTGGTCGCGTTCTCGGTGGATGATCAGACGACGAATCAGGAAGCGCTCGTGGTCGTCGTCGAACAGCGCCGTGCGTCGGAGACCGGCCTCGTCGACCGCATTCGTGGACGGGTCAGCGCAGAACTCGGCGTGATGGTCGACCGCATCGAACTCGTCGGCGCCGGCGCATTGCCTCGCACCACGAGCGGAAAGCTGCGTCGCAAGGAATGTACGGCACGCTTCGCGAAGGCGGCGACGCCGTGATGATCAGCGACGGCTCGCTTCGCGAAAGCGAACGCTCGGGGCGCGTGGCCAGGTCACGCATCGAGCGGTCGCAGAACAGCGCTCGCGGAGAGGCGAGTCGATGAGTGACGCCGTGACGTCTCCCGTCAGCAGCAGACCACCCGCGCTCGTGCTCGGCGCTGCGGGCTTCCTCGGGCTCAACCTCGTCGACGCGCTCGTGGCTGATGGACAGCACCCACGCTGTGGCCGCCGCGCGCGCACGAACGTGCTGGCCCTTCGTCAACGCAAGGTCCCGCTGGTGCAGGCCGACTTCGACGCGCCTGAGACGCTGCGTGAGGCGATGAAGGGCATCGACGTCGTCTACCACCTCGGTGGGCACTACCCGCGGCTCTCGCTCGACCTCGAGAAGGAGCGCCACATCGGCCTCACCCGCCTCGAGCGCGTGCTCGACGCCGCCGCGGAAACGGGCGTGCGCCGGCTCGTCTACGTCTCGTCGACCGCCACCGTCGCGCCTCGCACCGATGGCAGTGGCTCGACCGAAGCCGACCTCTTCGACACGCCGCCGACGTGGGGCGCGTACCACGACCTCAAGTGGCACCTCGAAGCCCGCGCCCTGGCCGAGAGGCGGCTCGAGGTCGTCGTCGCCTGCCCGGGTGCGTGTCTCGGCCCGTGGGACTTGCGGGTCGGCACCTCGGCGATGCTCGTCGGGCTTGCGCGCGGCCTCGACGTTCCCCACCCTGACGGCCTCGTCAGCTGGGTCGACGCGCGCGACGTGGCGACGGGGCTGCTCGCGCTCGGCACCATGACGGCTCCACCGCGCCGCGTGCTGCTCTCGGCCGAGAGCATTCGGCTGCAGTCACTGCTCGAAGTGGCCGCGGCGTTCTACGGCGTCACGGCTCCGCCCGCGCTGAGCGACGCCGAGGCTCTCGCGTTCGCAGACGCCGAAGAACACCGCGCTGCCGAAGGAGGGCCGCGTGCCCGTCTCGCGCGCGAGCTCGTCGACCTCATCATTCACGGCCCGTTCATCGACGCCACACGGAGCCGTCGTCAGCTCGGCGTCACCTACCGCCCCCTCGACGAGACGCTGCGCGACTTCGACGCGTGGGCTCGCCGCGTTCGTTTCATCCCCACGAAGTCGACCCAGGAAGCCGTGCCATGACCCAGCCCACCATCGAGACCCGCGTCGTTCACCTCATCTCGCAGCTCGTGCCGGTGAAAGCGCAAGACATCAAACCCGAGCAGCGGCTGCGTGACGACCTCGGCATGGACTCGGTCTCGTCGATGGAGCTGCTCTCGATGCTGGCCGAAGACTTCGAGCTCGACGTCGGCGTCGAGGACGTAGCCGACGTGCACACCGTCGCGCAGACCATCGACCTGGTGAAGGTGTTCCTCGCGAAGAAGGCGGCGTGACATGCCTTCAGACGTCGTCGTCGCGCTGACCGAGCAGACCCGCCGGTTCTGCGCGAAAGAGGTGAACGCTCAGGCCATCGACGCGGCCGCGAAGATTCCGAAGCACGTGCTCGACGGCCTCGCCGAGCTCGGCCTCTTCGGCATCACGTTGCCCGAGGCACACGGCGGCGCGGGCCTGACGCTCTCCGACGCGTGCCACGTCGTCGACGAAATCGCCCGCTTCGACCGCTCCGTCGCGGTGTCGGTGGGGCTGCACCTGGGCCTCGGAACCCGCGGGCTCGTTCGGTACGGCTCCCCCGGCCAGCACGCGCAGTGGCTGCCCTCGCTCGCGACGGGCCAGACCATCGCCGCCTTCTCGACGACCGAGCCTGGCGCCGGCAGCGACCTCTCGACGTTGCGCACGGTCGCCACCGAGAAGGGCGAGCAGCTGAGCGTCACCGGCGAGAAGAGCTACGTCACCAATGGCGCCTTCGCCGGCCTCTTCACGGTGGCGGTCTCGACGCCCGGCCTCGGTGGTGCGCAGCGCGGTCAGAGCCTCGTGCTCGTCGAGCCGAAAGACCGTGGCTTCACCGTGCAGCGCGAGGAGCACAAGCTGGGCCTCAAGGGCTCCTCCACCACGGGGCTGCTTTTCGAAGACGCGCTGCTGCCGCGTGAACGTCTGCTGGGAGAGCCGGGCCAGGGCGCGCGCATGCTCTCGCACATTCTCTCGTGGGGTCGCACGCTCATGTCGGCCGGGTGTTGCGGCGCGGCGGCGTTCGCCATCGACAAAGCCACCGAGCACACGACGCAGCGTACGCAGTTCGGCCGGCCCCTCTTCGCGCTCGACGTCGTGAAGGAGCGTCTCGCCAGACTCCGCGCGCGTCACTTCGCGATGGAGGCGCTGGTGCAGGCGACGGCGAAGAAGGAGCAGGACGAGGCGCTCGCGGTGAGCTCGCTGGCGGCGAAGGTCTTCTGCTCCGAAGGCGCGGGCTGGGTGGCCGACGAAGCGGTGCAGCTGCACGGCGCGCTCGGCTTCATCGAAGACACGGGGCTGGCCCTGGTGCTGCGAGACGTTCGGGTGACGCGCATCTTCGAAGGCGCCAACGACGTGCTGCTCACACACCTCGGCACGAGCGAGCTGGCGCGACGGGCGCAAGAGGGCCCGAAGCACTCCATCAACGAGCTCGAGAGCGCGCTGGCAGAGTTCGCGCAATCACTGTCATCAAAATACAAGCTGCGCGTCTTCCGCACACCGCGGCTATTGCATGCATTGGGTGTCGCCACCGAGTGGGTGATGGCGTCACGCGCCGCGACCGAGCGCGCCCACGAATCGCAGTCGGCCTCGCACCTCGCGATGGCGCGCCTCATCGAGCAGGAAGCCCGCGTGGTGGTCGCGCAGGCCGCAGCGGTGTCAGCAGATGATTCCCTCTTCCACCAGGTGCTCGGCCTCGAGCGCCCCGGAGCCACGTCATGAAGGTGTTGTTCGTCTACCCGCGCTTCCAGCGCCACGCCCAGGCCCACCCCGAGCTGCTCGAGTACGTGCCGATGAACGAGTACCTCGGCTCCCCGTCGCTGGGCATCGCCGCGCTCGCCGCCATTCTGCCGCCGCATTGGCAGATGGAGTTCCGCGACGACCGCCTGCAAGACGCCGCGCGCCCGACCGACGCCGACCTCGTGGCGTTGTCCTTCTTCACCGCCGCGGCGACGCGCGGCCTCGAGCTGGCCGACTACTTCCGCACGCAGGGCAAGCCGACGGTGGCGGGCGGGCTCTTCACCACCGCGATGCCCGAGGTGGTGATGCAGCACGCCGACGCGGTGGTGGTGGGCGAAGGCGAAGGCGCGTGGCTGCAGCTCTTGAAGGACTTCGAGGCCGGCGGGCTGCAGCGACGCTACGAGCGTGTGCCGGTCGACTTGACGGCGCTGCCGCCCCCGAAGGTGTCGCTGTACATCGATGGCGAAGGCCCGGCCTTTCACCCCGACGACTATCCTGTACAGCTCTCGCGCGGCTGCCCGCTGAATTGCCATTCCTGCATTCTGCCGGTGTCGATGACGAAGCAGCTGCGCGAGTTCACGCTCGCGCAGGTCGTCACGCAGCTGGAGCAGCTGGGCTCGAAGGGCAAACGGGCCTGCCTCACGGAAGACACCTCGTGGCTGCCTGGCAAGGGCAACCGGCTGCTCGAGTCGCTCTTCGACCACCTCATCGCCGAGGGGAAAGAAGCGACCGTCAGCTACGTCGGCATCTCGATGCCGATGATTCTGGCGACGCCGCTGGCGCTCTTGAAGAAGGCGCGGCGCGCGGGCGTGAAGATGTTCTACCTCGTGGGCGGCTTCGACCCGGTGACGATGAAGGCCTTCACCGGCCGAGACCCGGTGCAGCTCGACCGCGCCTCCAAGGCCATCGCGAAGTGCTTCGAGGCCGACATCGAGCCGTACACCTCGTTCCTCTTCGGGCAGGACGACGACGACGTGGGCACCGTCGACCGCATGCTCGAGTTCGCGAAGAGGTCGGGCATTCGGAAAGCCGAGTTCGCCATCTTCACGCCGTACCCCGGCACGCCCAGCTTCAAGCGGCTCGAGGCCGAGGGCCGAATCCTCACGAGGGAGTGGCGCAAGTACAACGACGCGAACTGCGTGTACCAACCGAAGCAGATGACGCCCGAGCAGGTGACGCAGGGCTACTTGCGGCTGTGGCGCGAGTTCTACGCCGACAAGGGCTACTTCCAGGACCGCTGCCACGACGAGCGGACGATTCAGTTCTGAAGAGGGGGCGCTCCCGTGCACGTCGTCGTCATCGGCGGTGGCATCGCAGGGCTGTCGACGTCGCTCGGCCTCGCGCGCGCAGGCGTTCGGGTGACGGTGCTCGAGCGCGGCGACACGGTGTTCTCGGGCGCCTCGGGGCTCAACGCGGCCATCTACCGGCCGCTCGAAGACGACGCGCTGATGACGTCGTTCGCCCAGCGCAACGCGCGGTTGCTCGACGACGTGCTGGGGCATCGAACGGCGTGGCTCGACGCGCGCGGGCTGGTGCTCGCTGGTGACGCGAAGGTGGTGCGGCGGCTCGCGGTCGAAGCGGCGCGCGCCGGGCTCGTGGCGCAGCGCTGGGCCACCGTCGCCGAGCAGGTGCCGGCGCTCGAGGGTGGCTCCTCGCCGGCCGGGCTCTGGCTCGCCGCGGGCGGCGTGATGGACCTGCACCGCATCGCGCGCGCGCTCGAGGTGGCCTGCCGGAAGCTGGGCGTCGAGTTTCGCTTCGGCGTCGAGGTGACTGGGCTCTCGTCGTTCCGCGGTGCGCGGTGGGCGCTGACGACGAAGGGCGCTCCCGAGCAGCTGGCCGACGCGGTGGTGCTGGCAGCAGGCGCCCACTCCGGACGGCTCGCGGCGATGGCGGGCTCGAAGGTCTCGGTGACGTCGTTTCGCAGAACGCTGGCCCTGCTCGAGCCCGTCACCCGGCTGCACCTGCGCCAGGTGGTGTGGGACGTCTCGGAGCAGGTGTACCTGCGAGGAGAGTCTGGCGGCGTGCTCGCCTCACCCTGCGAAGAGGTGGCGATGGAGCCAGACGTCGCGCCCACCGTCGACCAGGCGGCCCTCGCGTTGCTCGCAGAGAAGCTGGCGGCCGTGACGCCTTCGCTCGCGAACGCCGGCGTTCGACGGGCCTGGGCCGGGTTGAGAACGTTCGCCCACGACCGCTTGCCGCTCGTCGGCGCCGACCCGGCGGTTGCAGGGTTGTACTGGTGCACGGGGTTCGGCGGGGCCGGCATGACGACGGGTCTCGCGTTCGGGTTCGCGGCCGCGAAGGCGGTGCTCGGCGGCAGACCCCCGAAGGCCATCGCCGCGCGCACCGCTCCGCTGAACGCCGCAAGACTCGCCTGACAGGCCGGGCCGTCTTGCCTACACAGCGGCTCATGAAGTTCTTCGGAGCAACGCTGGTCTTCATCGCCGAGCTCGGCATGCTCGCGGGCCTCGGTCGTTGGGCGTGGTTGCGCGCTCCGGGCCTGTGGGGAGGGCTGCTGGCGCTCGGGGTGTGTCTCGTCGTCGCGGTGGCCTGGGGTGCCTTTCTGTCTCCCAAAGCGCGCTGGCCGATTCGTTCGTTCGTGCTGACGACCGCGATTCGGCTGGCCCTGCTGCTCAGTGGAGCCGCGGCGGCGTGGTTCGCGGGCGTCGAGTGGCTAGGCGGGGCGACGGCGCTGCTCGCGGCGGTCGGTACGGCGTTGGCGGGCCGCACCGCCGCCGAGCGACCGCCGGGCTGATCGCCTTCGACGCAAAATCGCGCCCCGAGCTTCCGTCGGAATGACGAGGACTCACTCCTCACTCATTCCCAAAGGACCCCCTCATGAAGCGCGTGTTGTCGTCTGTCGTCGTTCTCGTCGGCCTGCAGGCGTGCGTGCTCCGCCTGCCTGGCATCTCCATCGGCACTCCGGGGGCCTCGACCTCCTCCACCAGCCGCTCGAGCGTCGTCAGCACCGGCTCGGCGTCGAGCAGCAGCCAGGGCTCGAGCTCGTCGAGCGCCGCCGCGGCCAAACCCAACTCCATCTGGGCCACCAGCAGCGACGAGGCCTTCGCCGCCATGCTCGCGCCCGAGTACCTGGGCACGCTGCACGAAATCACCGCGCTCGAGAAGAAGCCCGCTGGCACCGTCGCGGTGGGCAAGCTGGGCTACGAGGCCGGCGACGTGGGTGAGGTCGACCGCCGTGAAGCGGCGCTGCGCTGGAAGAAGTTCCCCAGCTCGAAGGACCTCGACGTCGCGGTCTGCAAGGCCGTCTTCGTCGAGCACGACGGCCTGCCCGAGACCGACGACGACGTGAAGCGCCTGTGCAAAGACGGCAGCTTCGCGGGCTCCGAGGCGCTGGTGTACTGGGCGAAGGGCTACGTGAAGTTCGAGATGCTGGTCGAGCAGGTGAAAGACGCGGCGAAGGCGAAGGCGCTGCGCACCGAGTTCGCGCGCCGTGCCGGTTGGAAGCGTGAGGGCTTTCGCGTGCACGACTCGTCGCGCTGGGCCTCGCGGCTGGTCGAGGTGCCGATGACGGAGTGGACGTACCGCACGCTGCGCTTCGCCAGCACCTACGCGAAGAAGCACGGCCTCGACGCCGCCGTGGTGGCCGACCTCGAGAAGGCGATGGCCTCGGTCGCGCGCACCGAGTGCGTCATGCGCCCCGGCATCCTCGTGAAGCAGTACGAGGGCGGTTCGACCTACGGCGCGCCCTCCTTCGACTACCCCGACTACCGCGAGGCGACCGTCGTCGACTGCAAGAAGGTGAAGGGCCTCGTCACGGCCGCGGCAGACAAGAAGGCGCTGCCCGACATGAAGCCCATCGTCGGCACGAAGTGGCTCGCGGTGCAGCCGCAGGGCGCGTGGAAGGTGAACCGCAACGACCTGGGCGTCATCTTGAACCAGTGGCAGAACGCCGACGCATACTGGGAGCGCGAAGTGGCGTACCGCTGAACCCGCTTCGACGTGCAGACCTTCGCGGGCGGCGTGGCAACCCACGTCGCCCGCGATGTCGTTTCGACGCCCCGCGCGTCAACGGCCTCTCGTCGACTTCATCGCGTGCTGCAGCGCCTCGGCGTACTTCACGTTCTTCGGCGCCAGCTTCACCGCCTGCTTGAAGGCAGCCTCGGCTTCGGCCGAACGCCCCAGCACCATCGCCAGGTCGCCGCGCCACACGTGGGCCTCTTCGCACGCCGGCTCCTGCTCACACGCGCGGCCCAGCAACTCGAGACACGCCTGCGCGCCGCTCGGCTCGGCCTGGTACTTCGCCCACGCCAGCCACGCGAGGAAGCGGCCACGTGGCTCGATGTCGAGCGCGTACTGGAAGTGCTCGATGGCCGAGCGCGTGTTGCCTGCAGAGAGCCGGCGGCGGCCCTCGTCGAACTGCGACTGCGCGTCGAGCAGGTGGGTGCGAATCTTCACCGCCTCGGCGGCGGCCTTCTGCTTCAGCGCTGCCGGGGTCTTCGAGTCTCGAGCGGCACGGCGGGCGCGGTGCTGCTGCCACGTCTCGGGCTCGCTCAACGCACCGAAGGCCCTCGCGTAGGCCAGCTGGAGCGCCTCGGCGCGTGTCCTCGCCTCTGCGTTCTTGAAACGCAACGGCGACAGCGCGTTCGCCTTCGTCAGAAACGCCCGCTGCAAGGCGACGCCCTGCGTGTCGACGTCGACGCCGAGCAGCTCGAAGGCGTCTCTGCTGCGAAACGAGAGGAACTCGGCGACGAGCAGGTTCTGGGCGGCTTCGTCGTCGTCGAGAAACGCAAGCCCGTCACTCGTCTTCGAGGCCGCGACGGGCTCGAGCTGCGGCACCGGCGTCGGCCGCGAGCGCACGGGCATCGCCGCGATGGCGGCCGCGGTGTCGATGAACTCGAGCAGCCGCAGCGCGTAGAGCCGCCGGTGCACCTCTTCGGCGGTGAGGCCCGGCAGCGCACACAGCTCGGCCACCGTCGCTTTGCGCTTGATGGCCTGCAGCAGGCGCGTCTCTTTCGCCGACAGCTTGAGCTCCTCTTGAACGCTCGGCGCGTCGGGCAGCAGGCCGAACACCTCGGTCGGCGGCGTCGCGAGCTGCGCCTCGAGCGCGCTGAGGGGCAGGTGCTGACAGCCCGTGAAGATGAGCTGCATCGGGTTGATGCGAACCGGCGCTTCCTGGTCTTCTGCCGCCGAGAGTCTCCACGTCGCGTCGCTCCAGCGAAACGCGTCGAGCAGGCTTCGGCCCAGCGTGGCCTGCAGGTGCTTGAAGAGGTCGAAGGCCGACAGCAGCTGCTTCTCGAGCAGCCACGCCTGCAACGAGCGGCCCGCGGCGGCGCTCTCGGCGAGGGCGGCGTGGTGCTGGGCTTCGGTGAGCTTGCCCTTGTCGACGAGCGAGGGGCCCAGCGTCTCGTGCAGCAGGTTCGACTCGCAGCCGACGGGCACGCCGCCTTCGAAGAACACGCGCTTCTCGAGGTTGCGCAGCTTCAGCTCGAGGGTGGCGTTGCGCTCCTCGACGAGCAGCGCGTGCAGCAGCAACGGCAGGGGCGTCTCGAGGAGCGTGCCGGACTTCTGGCGGAGCACCTCACGGCGAGCAGGGAACATGCGGGCCCGCTGACCAAAACCTGAAACAGGTCAGGGGTCGAGCAAGCGGTGCTACTCGCCCTGGGGCTCGGCGGGCTTCGTGCGTTTGCGCGGCGCGGGAGCCGTCGCCACGTGCGGAGGCGACGCGATGGCCTCGAGCTTCACGCGGTCGTTGACGGTGATGTGACGGCCCACGGTGATGATGCCCTCTTTCGTCAGCGCGCCCAGGCAGCGCGACATCGTCTCGGGGCGAATGCCCAGCATCGACGCGACGTGCCGCTTCGAGAACGGCCCGCGCTGGCCGCTGGCGACGACCTCGGAGTGCTCGAGGATGAAGCGCGCGACTCGCGACAACGCCGTGCCCGAACGGCCCGACGACTCTTCACTGCGGCGGTCGAGCTCTTCGAGCAGCAGCGGCACCATCGCCGCCGTCAGCTCGGCGTACTGCGGCGTGCCGCCGTCGGTGCCCATCTGCACCCGCAGCATCACCGGGTCGGCCGAGCACAGCGACGCGTCGGTCACCACCTCTGCACGCGCGCGCGCCGGCTTGCCCTGAATCGCTTCGATGCCGAGCAACGAGCGCGGGCCTCGCACGCCGTTCCACCAGTGCCCACCTTCGGCGTCGGTCGCCGTCAACGCGACCGTTCCGCTCTGAACGAACATCACCTCGGGAGGGACTTCACCCTGCTCCCACAGCCGCTCGCCTGCGCGAACTTTGCGGGGAACGAAGGCACACCTGCCACCGGCGTGCAGTGGACATGAGGCGCACGAATCGACCGGTTTTTCGAACATGACGTTGATCAGTTCACTCCTCGTGCCAGTCGGCTCGCCCGCGACGAAGCATTGCGCGTCATCAAGACATCGACCGCGTCAGGCTGATCAGCACCCAAATCAGCGTGCGCTGCCGGAAACTTGTGGTGAGGGCGGTCAGATCAAGCCGTCACGACGGCGTCGGAGCGCCGAAGCGCGCGTGACCCTCGGCAGCGCCAGTTGCAATCCTTGCGTTCGTGGAACAGGTGATGCGCGCGCTGCATGCGCACGGCTCACAGCTTCGTGTCGATGCTCACGGTCGTCATCACCGCGCCGGCGGCCTTCACGGTGAACGTCGTCTTCCAGTCGCCGAGCATCGAGTAGTTCACGACGCCCTCGTAGCGGCCGGGCGCCTTCAGCACCGGCGCCACGTTGTTCGACGAGCCATGCCCATGTGCTGGCATCTCGGGCACCATCTCGAGCGTCGCGTCGTCGAACGCGGGGAAGGTCATCATGTCCTGCATGCGGTGAAGCGTGACGACGACGGGGTTGAGCCCCACCTTCAGTGCCTCGGGGTACGAGACGCTCATGACGTACTTCACGTCACTGGCCACGAAGCTGCGGGCAAGGCCCGAGTCACCGACGGCCAGCGCGTCGAAGGTCAGCTTCGACTCCGCGCCGCCACGCAGCACCTTCGCGCTCAGCGACCACGTGCCCATGTCGGCGCTGGGCATCTGAAAGACGAGCTGCCCGCGGTAGACGCCGTTGCCCTCGTGAACGACTTCACCGACGACGGGGCACGCGTGCGACTTCGTCGGCATCGTCATCAACGGCTGCAGCGTGACGGTGGCGTCGGTGACGGGCGCGCCGTGGTCTCTCAAGGTGAGCCAGACGGTGGTGAGCCCGGTGCCGAGGGTCGCGGTCGAAGCGAGCTCGGCGTCGAAGAGCGCCACGCTGGTGCTCGCGAGCACGAGACGCGCGGGCGGTTGCTGGGTGACCGGCTCGGGACCACAGGCCACGAGCGCGAGGAGAGACGAGACGAGGCTGAGACGACGCATGAAGGGCTCCTTGTTCAATGAACGGCGCTGCAGTGCTGCGGCTCGGGGGTGAAGAGGTGTCGCGTGATGGTGCAGCCCCACGTCGGGGTGCGCGCGGTGAAGCGGGTGCCGCCGAGCACGCCGTCGAGCGCGCGCTCCAGCCAGGGCTCGCGGTCGTCGGCGCCGACGTCGCGCTCGTTGTCGACCCAGCCGGTGAAACGCACGGCGCCCGAGCGGTCGAGCACGGCGGCGGTCGGCGTGCTGCGCGCGTTCACCAGCGCCGCGATGGCGCCGGTCTCGTCGCGATAGAGCGGCACCGTCACGCCACGCTCCTTCGCCACCCCAAGCGCCTCGTCGAACGACTCACCTGCGTTGCTCGAGATGGCCAGCACCTGCACGCGCGGCCTCGTGCGAAGCGCCTCGACCCGGGCCTGGTAGCGGCGAACGCAGGGGCAGCCAGCGCTCCAGAAGACGAGCACCGTCGCGTCGGCGCGCTGCGTGAGCGACTCGAGCGTGACGACCTCTCCAGTCGCGCTGCGCAGCGTGAGTGCTGGAGTTTGCCGCACGCTCTGCCGCGCACCAGCGCAGGCGCCGAGCAGGCACAGCAGCGCAACTCTAGAAGTGGCCATAGCGGCCTCCGAGGCTGACGCCCAGCCGCGCGTCGCGGTTCTGCCCGGCACCCGATGGCCACACGCTCGTCGAGAGCGCGGTGACGAGCGTGAAGTGCGGAGCGACACGCCACGAGAACGAGGTGACGAGCGACGGCACGAAGCCGGTCGACGAAGGAACGACCTCTCCATCGAGGCTCAGCGGCGCTTCCCACTCGAGCTGCGCCGAGAGCGCGAGCACCAGCTTGTCGGGCACCAGCTCTCGCCCACCCGAGAGGGCCGTCTGCACGACGGGGCCGAACCACTGCGTGGCGTGGGTGTCGGTGCGAACGAAGGGCGCGAACACGCTCACGCCTGCGTCGACGCGCACGTACCAGGGCAGCCACGTGTACTCGCTCTCGAGCGCGAGCGACGCGCCCCACGCCCCACGGCCCGTCGCGCCGGCACCGAGCGGCGCGAAGCCCTGCTCCGCCCGGCGGCCCGTCGGCGCGAGCACACCGAGGGTGAAGCCGAGCGACGGCAGCCGCTCGAACTCACCGAGCGAGAGGGCCTCGAGCCGAACGGCAGCGCCCACGTCTCCGAGCCCGCCAACCACCTGAGTCGTCGCGCCGGACTCGCGGTCGTTGAGGAGCACCGGCACGCGCGCCTGCACCTGCACGCGCTCGCCGAGGCGAACGATGGCCCAGGGCTCGACCCGCGTGATTCCGTCCTGAAACGCAGTGCCCGTCAGCCGGTAGGCGCGCTGCGGGTCGTACTGGCCGACGATGCGCGAGTGGCCGGTCTGCACGCCGACGGCGAAGTCCTCCCAGACGAGCAGGCGGCCGACCCCGAACGACGTCGCCGACATGCAGCAGGCCGCCGCGCTCGCGACCGAGGGAAGAAGGACCAGCACCAGACCGGGGAGTGCCCGAAGCATCGCCAGCACCCTCTGCGATGAGCGTGCCCGACACCCTGCGACACGGCGCCGCAGCCACGCCCGTCAGAAGCACCGTGAATCGATGGGTTCGGGCGGGTCGTTCGACCCGGCGTTCCGACTCGTTTCAGAGTGAATCATCATTGAACCGGTGGGCCGATTTTCGACGCCCAGGGCTCCTCTGGGTCTGGAGGGGTGATCATGACGCGTCTGGGATGGATTTCGGCCTTCGTACTCTGCGCCTGTCAGGGCCAGCCGGTGCTCGAGGTGTCGCTCGGCGGCAAGGCGTTCGAGGTGAAAGACGCCGTCTACTTCTCGTTGACGCACGCCTTGGGGCCGCCCACCACCCACGTCGTCTTCGGCGACCAGCCGGGCCTGTGTCAGGCCTTCGAAGACCGTCGCAACGTCTGCAACGCGCGCGTCGTGCCTGACGTGCACGATGGGTTGGTCAACACGCTCTCGAGGCCCGTGGGCGTGAGACGGCCGCTCGGCTGGCTGGTGCTGCGGAGCGGCTCCGACGGGCCGGCGCTCGTGCTGCCTGACGACCTGCGCCTGGGCACGCCCGGGGCTTCACTCACCGAGGGTGCGACGCCCGCGTTGCACGCGACGAAGAACCACGCCGTCATCGAGCAGCTCGTCGCTGGCGACTCCGCGACGTTCTCGTTCGACAGCGAGCTCAGTGACGGGCGGGAGTTTCGTGGGCGCGTCGAGGCGAGCTGGTGCCCTGCGCTCGACATGGTTCGTCGCTACAACTCGCTCGAGCTGCCTGCGGGAACGTCGAGCAGCTATGTCTATGACGACGCACAGCAGCTCACGGGCTGGCACGACCGGGCCGAATGCGAGGGCGAGGTCATCGACGGCCAGTGCACCACCACCGCGACCAGCGTGACGTGCAGGTGCCTCCGCGAAGGAGTCACCTCGACGTGCTCGACGTCGCGCGCTCCCGACAAGTGGCCCAGCTCATGCTGCAACCTTCGCTTCGGTGACTGACCGCGACGGCGCGGCGACGACCGCCACGAACCACCACGCGAGCACGAGCGTTCCACCCAGCGCCGACACCTCCATCGTCCAGCGCGTGACGTCGAGCGCCTGCAACACCAGCGGCACCGTGAGCAGCCCGACCGCGACGAAGCCTGCCGTCACCGCGAATGGAGAAACGAGCGCCCAGCGCTGACGCGTCAGGCTGAGCAACACCGGCCCGAGCACCAGAAAGTGGAGTGCGCCCAGCACCGCAGCCCGAAGGTTCGGCACGAGGCCGAGCGCCATCGCGAGCAGGCCTGCGCCGACGGTGGCCCACGAGGCGCGCAACACGAGTGGAACAGAGCGCTCGCGCCAGACCGAGAGGAAGAAGAGCGCGTAGACGGCGAGGCCACACCGGGTGAGCAACGTCGGCCACACACCGAGCGCCGCAGCACTGGCGAGCCCCGCGAGGGTGAGCAGCGGCGCTGGCCATGCGCGCGCTCCGATGGCGGCGAGCGCCGACGGCGCCACCACCACGAGGAGCAGCGCCGAGAGGAACGTGGCGACCAGGTGCTGGGCAAAGGGCGGGTCTCTTCGCAGGGTGAGCGCGATGAAGGGTACGCACGCCATGGCAGCGACGATGCCGAAGGGCACGAGCGCGAGCGGGTCGTCGAGCCGGAGCACGCGGTGGCGCAGCCGAAACGCCCCGTGCAGCCAGAGCGCGCCGACGACGGTGCTGCCGATGATGGCCTCGACGCCGTAGCCAGCGCGGAGAAACCCGAAGACCGCGAGGGCCGTCGCGGCCGCGTAGAGGCGCATGACACGTGGCCCTGGTGCCGGTGCGCCGACGGCTCGCCACGCCGTGAACGCGAGGGGAAACAGCACCCCGTACGCGCCGAGGTGCGAGTGCGCGTGCCGCAGCTGCGCGAAGTCGAGGGGCAGCTCGAACGCGCCCGCGAGCGCCCACCGCATGCCCACGCCCAGCGCGAGCGTGAGGAGCAGGGCCACCGGCAGCAGGCGCGTCGTCATGGCATCGAAGGCTCGGCGCGCACCAGGGTCGTCGCGGCTCGAGCGCGGGTGATGATGACCGACGCGACGAAGAGCAGCAACGCGAGCACGTTCGTCACCGCGCCGACGACGCGAAGCAGATGCAAACCCCAGACGTCTCCCATCACACGCGCGAGCAGCCCCGCATGGAGCATCACCAGCGGCCCGAAGAACACCGGGTGAAACGGCAGCGCCACACGCGCGACCGCGGGAAGAATGATGGGGGCGTGGGCGAACACCATCGAGAGCACGAAGCCGATGAAGAGCGAATGAAGCGTGGCGTCGGCGAGGGGCCCTGCGGGAATGGGCGGCGTGTGCACGAGCAGGGCTCCGGTGACGACGAGCCAGGCAGCGCCCGCGAGCACACCCATGGCCGTGAAGCGCGGCAGACCGGCCAGCTTCACCGTGCGCCGCGCGAGGTCGAAGCGCAGCTGCCACAGGCCGAGCAGCACCAGCGTCGCGCCCATCACCACGCGCTGGCCCAGCATCGACGCGAGCGCGAGCATGATGGAGACGACGACGAGCGCGCGGGAGGCCCACCTCGGCGTCGGCGCGAGCCGTGAGAGCTCGAGACGCTCGGCGACGATGGTGAGCGCGAAGAACGCCTTCCACCCCGGAACGACGTCGAAGACGGCCGCGCCGCGTGCCCAGGCGAAGGTGCCCTCGAGCAGCGTCACCGAGCCCAGCAGCATGAGCCAGGTGAAGGCCGCCGATTGCCGGCGAATGATGGCTGCGTTGACGAGCAGCGTGAGGGCGACGGCGACGACGAAGAGCGCCGGCGCGAAGGGCAGGCGAAGGAGCAACGACGACGCGGCTGCGACGCTGACGACGGGAGCAGCCAGCGCCCACGAGCGGCCCAGCGCGACCGCGCGCTCGAGCGAGATGACGGTGCCGAAGACCCCGAGCACGAAGAGCGGGCCGTGTCGGTCAGCCACCGCCGGGCCGAAGCCGATGCCGAGCCCGAGGCGCGCGAGCCCACCCAGCACCGCCGTGAGCGCGGCGCCCGCGACGAGAAGCAACAGCACGCGACGAACGGTCATCATGGCGCGCTCCCAGGCGAGGAAGGGTCGAGCGCCACGCGGCACGCGGTGGCCGACAGCTCGAGCGCCGTCATGCGGCCCACCCGAGCAGCTGCTTCCCGAGCGGCGAGATGCGGTCTGGCGTCCACGCGGGCTCCCACACGAGCTCGACCGCCACCTCATCGACTCCCGCGATGGCCTGCAGCCGCGCCTCGGCGTCGCGCTGAATCTGCTCACCGAGCGGGCACGCCGGCGTCGTCATCGTCAACTGAACCTGCAGCGCCGAGCCCACCACCTCGACGCCGTACACGAGGCCCAGGTCGACGATGTTCAGCCCCACCTCGGGGTCGATGACGTCGCGCAGCGTCTCGAGCGCGACCGCCCGCAGCCGCTCGCCTTCAGTGCTCATGACCGAATCTCGGGAGCAGCACGTGGTTCTCGAGGTGCATCAACGCGAACACGTCGTGCTCGAGCCACTTCAGCTCCGAGAGCAGCGTGCGGTAGCTGTTGCAGGCCCAGGCTGGCGGCTCGAAGTCGCCGGCGGCTTCACGAACGCGCTCCAGCAGCACGCGCACGCCCGCGTGGTCGTTCTTCGCTTCGGTGAGCATGGCACCAGCCGGCGTTCGTGCCAGCAGCGCGGGGAAGAGCTGCGTCGACTCGGCCTCGAGGTGTGACAGCAGCGCCGCCGTGAGCTCGCTGAGCCGTGCGTCGAGGTCGACGAGCGACGGGCTTCGGTCGCCATGCACGCGCTTCACCTTGGCCGCCAGCGCCCTCACGAACGGCAGGGTGCGCTGGAGCGGGTCGTGAAAGTGGGTGCGCGCACGCTCGACGAGCTCGGCCGCCGTGAGCAGCCGCAGGTCGGGTTGCCCGTCTTCCGGCAGGCGATGCTTCATGGCGACCTCGAGCTCACCCAGCACCAACGACACGTCGACGCCGCGCGCCTTCGCCGCCTCTTCGAGCGAGAGCTGGCCGTTGCAGCAGTAGTCGATGCGGTGCCGCTGGAGCACCGCGGCGCATTCGGAGTGTTCGAGGACGAGCTGGGCGATGGGTTGGGTGGCGTCGAGCATGACGTCGCTCGAAGCAGCCGCTGTGCCAGCCCCGCTCCCTCTGGGCGCGGCGGGAACGCGTTCCCTTCTGAAACAACATGAAACGTGACTACTTGATGAAGTCGCCGAACTCGGGCGGAAAGGCCCCGTCGGCGACGGCACCGAAGCCGAAGACGCTCGCCCAGCGCAGGCATCGGTCTCGCTGGGTCTCGCGGTCACAAGAGCTGGCGAACCGGCGGGCGCTCTCGAGCGTGACGCTGGTGCGCGCGGGAGGCCGCAGCGCGAGTGACACCCTCGCCATCGGGTGCGCGGGGTGAGGCTGCTCGCCGCTGTGACACAGCCCGCACGTGGTGCTCGAGGGAATGTAGTCGAGGTGTGCGTACCCGGCCTCGCGCGTGATGGGCGACGTCACGGGAAACTTGAACTCGGCCTTCAGGGTGCGGCTGGGCGTGACGAGCTCTCCGACCTCGAGCAGGTCTTTGCCGTCGCCACCCGTGACGATGCTGAGCACCGCGTTGCCCGTGAAGAGGAACAACCTCGGGTCTTCGGCGCTGCCCGCGGGCTGGGCGCTGAAGCGGCTCGAGGTGGCCACGAGCGAGAGCGGGCGCGGCAGGCTCGCGGTGAAGCACGCGACGCTCACCGGCATCGGCAGGGCGTTGATGCGCGCGATGACGTCGTCGACCGACTGCGGCGCCGTGCCACCGATGCGACACCCTGCGAAGTCGTCGTCGAACCACTGGCCCGCGTCGGGCACCGTCGTCACCGGCGGCCCACAGCCCGCGAGTAGAAACGTGATGATCAGCCACCTCGACACGCGCGAAGCGTAGACGAGCCGTCGAAAGTGAGGTGTTGATCTGCGACAACCGAGCTCCGGAGGTCGTCCATGTGCCGCAACATTCGCCGCCTGCATCACTTCGAGCCCCCCGCGACGCAGCAGGAGATCGAGGCGTCGGCGCTGCAGTTCGTCCGCAAGCTGACCGGCATGAACAAGCCGGCGAAGCACAACGAGGTCGCGTTCGAGCGCGCGGTGAAGCAGGTCGTGAAGGTGACGCAAGACCTGTTCGACTCGCTCGAGGTGCACGGCCCGCCGCACACGCGTGAAGAAGAGCTCGCGCGCGCGAAGGTGCGCGGAGAGAAGCGCGAAGCGCAGCTGCGCGCACGGTATGGCGGGAAGCAACCACGGGCCTGAAGCATCACTTCACCAGCTTCTTCACGGCGCGCGTGGTGCCGATGCCGCAGCCCTGCTTCGGCTTGCAGCCCTTCAGAATCCACAACGAGATGACACCGCTCGTCTCGTCGGCGCGTGCCTTCTCGGCCATCGACAGCGGCGTGCGGCCCGAGACCGTCTTCGCGTTCACGTCGGCGCCCGCCTCGAGCAGGAGCAGCGCGTAGTCGGCCTGCCGGTGGAACGCGGCCATGTGCAGCGGCGTGAAGCCCTCTTCATCGGCGACGTTCACGTCGGCCCCCGCAGCGAGCAGCGACTCCATCACCGTGCCGTCGGGGTTGATGGCTGCGAGGTGCAGCGGCGTCGAGCCGCGCACGTTCTTCAGGTTGAGCAGCGAGGGTTCTTTCGCGAGCAGCGCCTTCAGCTGCTCTCCGGTGCCCGTCTTCGCAATGTCGTGAATGCGGTGATTGCCCTGCGTGACGTCGAGGGCAGGCATGTTCTGCGAGAGCGCGAGACAGACGAGGGTCGTGAGCATGGGTTCTCTTCAGGGGCACGACGGGTGGAACTCTGGCCGTGGAGCCGAGGGCGGCGCGGCGCCGACGCGGGGTGACGGGTCTGACAGCGTGAGCTCGGGCGACGCGAAGGGCGCGAGACGCTCGAGAAAGTCGAGCAGCTCGAGCGCGGGCGCGTTGCGAAAGAAGGTGGCCTGCGGCGTCTCCTGCCAGATGCGGTCGGCGAAGGCGTAGACGTCGTGGGGCGTGTCACCCACCCCATCACCGTCGCGGTCGAAGCCCTCGTAGTCGTCCCACGCGTTGTCTCGCCAATCATTGCCACGCGCGCTCATGGCCGCGCTGACGGTCACCTGCGTCAGGTTTCGCTCGAACCGATTGCCGTGAATGACGTGGCCGCCGTTCTCACCGTAGAAGTCCATGCCGGCGACGTTGTGGGCGAAGCGGTTGCGGCTGAACGAGATGATGGCGTCGGGCGAGGTGGGCGAGTTGGTGCGCGCCCCGACGGCGCAGTGAATGACGTCGTTGTCTTCGACGATGGCCTGGCCCGACTCCTTGAAGGTGAGGCCGGTGCCCGAGACGCCGCGCGAGTGCTGCACCACGTTGCGGCGAATGACGACGTCGTTCGAGTACAGCACTGCGATGCCAGTGAGGTTGGAGTCGACGACGTTGTCTTCGATGACGTTGTGCGGAGCGAACACCAGCTGCAGTCCGTAGCGGCCGCCCCGAATGCGGTTGTGCGAGACGAGGTTGTCTCTGCAGTTCGCGAGCGTGACGTCGCGCGCGTTCACCACGTCGTTGCCGAACACGTGGTTGCCGCTGCCGTTCCACACGCGCACACCGTCGCCGCGCAGGCTGTGGTCTTCGAGCTTCGAGGTGATGTCGTTGCCGCAGACGAGCGCGCGCTTCGCGGCCTTCACGAAGACGCCGAAGAGCACGTCGTCGAGGGCGCAGTGCTCGACGCGCACGTCATCGGCCTCGACGAGCACCGCGGCGTCCATCGCGTCGTGGCTCGCGCCGCTGCCCGTGACACGGAGCCACCGCAGCACGACGCCAGGCGCCGCGATGGTGATGACGGTGCCCTTGCCGTTGCCGGTCACCACCGTCGCACCCGAGCCCTGCACCGTCAGCGGCTTCGCGATGACGACGGGCCCTGCCCACACGCCGTCGGGCACCGTCAGCACCGAGCCTTCGGGCGCGGCGTCGACGAGGGGTTGGAGCGGGTTGGTGCTCGAGACGGCGTCGGCCGAAGGCGCCGGCGCGCCACACGACAGCAACACGCTGGCGAGGAGCACCCGCACGCGTCAGACCAGGTCGCCGCGCCGGAAGTTTGCGTACCCGATGGCCGCGGTGAGGGTGCCGAGGAGCGCCGGGTACACCATCGAATAGATGATGAACCTCGAGCCGCCGAACCAATCGTAGATGACGAACGCAGCTGGCCCGAAGACGACGAGCTGCGGGTCGAACAACATGAGCGCGCCAGTTCTGAACACCTGCAGCGGGTTGACGAGCGCAATCGCAACCACGCTCTCGGCCGGCATGCGGCCCTGAATGAGCACGCCGAGCAGAATGAGGTCGAGGAACAGCAGACACGTCAGCCACAACACGAAGGCCGAGCCCTGCGCGACGTCGGTCGAGCGCGCGAACGTCGACAGCAGCATGCCCAACCCGAGAAAGCACCACGACATGGCGGCGAGCTGGCCCGTGTAGATGCCGAACATGCGCCACGGCACCTCGATGTCCTTGAAGGTGGCCCACAGCGCCGCGCCGAGCATGGCGAGGAAGACGGGCAGAAACACCGTGAGGAAGCGGCCGACGAGGCGGCCCCAGTACCAGCTCGACAGCGAGACGGGCAGCGAGAGCAGGTACTCGAAGACACCTGCTTCACGGTCTCCGGCGACGCTGCGCACCGTCGTCAACAGAATGAAGATGGGCATGATGGCCATCGCGAGCTGGATGTAGGTGACCAGCAGGCGCGACAGCCCCATGAAGCCCAGCACGCGTGACTCGGTGACGCCGAACGCGAAGAAGGCGGCCACGATGCCACCGAAGATGAGCGAGTAGACGAAGAACCACTTCGCACGCACGGACTCGGCGACGTCGAGCCTCGCGGTCATGGCCAGGTGTCCCATTGGTGGCTCCTCAGTGTCTCTGCGCGAAGGCCCGAACGGCCGCTCGCTGGGTTTGGTAATCATTGCCATCGGCGCCGGGGTCGACCGCGCCGAAGTTGAAGCCCATGGGCGACGTCTTGCCGCTCACGTACCGGGCTGTCTTGCCATCGAGCCACTCGCCGTCGGTCTGCCGCGCGACCCACACCTGCGTCGCCGGCTCGTCGGCCCAGGGCTGCTGGTCGAGCCACTTCATCGCGCAGCCCACGTCGTCGAACTTCACCACCGTGCGTTTCGGGCCGCCCCGCACCTGCGCGGCGAAGTGATGGTCCGAGATGACCATGCTGCACGACCGGCACACGTCGCGGTCCCACATGATTTTCACCGGGCCATCGCCAGCCTGCGTGCACCCGAGCAACAGGGCGAAGACGAGGGGCCTCATGACACGACCCTCAACGCGACGGCCTGCTCCTCGAGCGAGACCCGCGTGAGCAGCCCGACGTAGCGCGAGAGCATGCCCATGAAGCGCAGCCGGTCTGGGCCGGCGACCGTGCCTGCCCACTCGAGGCCGTCGTTCACCGGGCCGAAGCCCCACTCGGTCAACGCCTTCGCGATGGCGGCGTCGGCTCTTCGCAAGACCACGCTGCAGGAGAGCACGCCGGTCAGCGGCGCGTCGGCCACGCGGTCGTCGAGCACCACCTTGCCGCGGTCGAGCTCGATGACGCGGTTCACCAGCGCTGCGACCTCGTCGAGGCGGTGGCTCGAGATGATCATCGTCGCCTTCGCGGCGCGTTCGGCCAACAGGGTGAAGAAGACGTGGCGCGCCTCGGGGTCGAGGTTGGCCGCGGGCTCGTCCATGATGAGCAGCTCGGCGTCGCGGCCCAGCGCGATGGCGATGAGCAGCTTCTGCTTCTGCCCGCCCGAGAGCTTCACGAAGGGCTGCGAGGCGAAGCGCTTCACGTCGAGGCCGAGGCGGCTGGCGAGGTCTTCGATGGCCGACACCTTCGTGCCAGACACGGCGGCCGAGAAGCGCAGCAGCTCGTTGACGGGCATCTTCAGCGGCGGCGGCAGCTGCGGCACGAAGCCGACCTTCTTGAGCACCTCGCTGCGGTGCGCGCGCGGGCTCTTGCCACCAAGCTCGACCGACCCGGCGAACGTGTACTCGCCGAGCAGGCAACGAATCATCGTCGTCTTGCCGGCGCCGTTGGAGCCGACGAGGGCGATGCGCTCACCCTCGGCGACGTTCAGCTCGAGCGCGTCGAGCACCTTGAGCTTCTTGAAGACCTTCGTGAGGGCCTGAAGGCGAATCATGAGGGCTTCCCTTCGTTCGTGGAGTCGGCAGGCGCCGGCGGCTTCGTGACACCTGCGATGGAGAACGTGAGCGCTCCGCCCGGGCAGACGTCGACGCACATGCCGCAGCGGGTGCAGTCGGGGCCCACGGTCAGGTGCTCCGAAGGCGCGCGGCCCTTGACGATGTGGTCGAGCACGTGGGGTACGAGGCAGACCTTGCGGCACTCCCCTTCGTGCGCGCACTTCTCGAGGTCGTAGTGAATGGTGACGGGCGAGAGCGTGCCGACGACGCCGTAGGTGAGCCCCACCGGGCAGAGGTACCGGCACCAGGCGCGCCGTGAGTAGAGCACCTCGAACGCGAGCAGGGCCGCCACCCACCCGAACGCGAGACCCGGGCCGTAGATGAGTGAGCGCGAGACGATGCCGGTCGGTGAGATGGTCTCGTAGACGGTGTAGCCGGTGCCGTAGGCGAGCAACGCGAACGACGCCCAGACGACGGTGCGCAGGCCCCGGTGCAGCGGGTGGTCTTTGACGAGCTTCTTCTTCGCGAGAAAGAGGTGCAGCTGCTCGGCCCACTCCGAGAGCAGGTGGTACGGGCACACCCACGAGCAGAAGCTGCGCCCGCCGAGCAGGAACCAGACGAGCCCCACCGTCGCGGTGCCGATGAGCAGGTTCACGATGATGTGTTTGTGGGCGAGCATCAGCCCGAGCGCGGCGTTCAGGTCAATCATGTGAAAGCCGAGAAAGCGGCTGCCCGAGAGCGAGCCTTCGACCAACTGCACGTCGACCCAGTACGACAGCATGAACATCAGGTTCACGCTGACGAGCACGGCCCAGCGGCGCTTCTTCCAGGTCTTGCGCTTCCGGTACGCGGCGTCGCGCGCCTCCATGTCGACGAAGTCCTGCTTCTTGAGCTTCTTCGTCGCGTGAAGGTGCCTCGCGCCCGGTGTGTAGTCCTGTGGCTCGGGTTTGCGCGGCTCTCCGCCGAACATGATGCGCAGCTGGTCGAGCGTGCGATTCATGACGGGCTCCAGGGGCGCTGGGCGTCGATGACGATGGCCGCGGGCTCGGCAGGGCACATCATCTCGCAGACGCCGCAGCCGACGCAGGCCTCGTGCACCACGGGGGTGGGTTTGCCATTCACCAGCTCGAGGCTGATGGCGCCCTTGATGGGGCACTCGCGCACGCAGAGGTCGCAGCGCTCGAGGTCGTAGGCGTGGTCCTTCACCGGCACCGGCGCCCAGCGGTCGACCTCGGTCCACCGCTTCTTGCCTTTGAACGACTCGCCCCGCGCGCTGCCCTTCACGCCTTCGCCCCGCACCGACAGACACGCTTCGGGCCGCGCCAACCTCGCCACGCCCATGCGCTCCGAGAAGTTGAGGTTCGGCTCGGGCTCCTTCTCTTTCGCCAGCAGCACCGGCGGCGCGGGCACCTTCATGCCCTCGCGCACCGGCAGGAACTCGGGCTTGTGGTACGTGAGCGCGCCGGTCGGGCAGGCGAGAATGCACTGGCCGACGTCACACGAGAAGTCACAGGCCTGCCGGCGCGGGTCGATGAAGGGCACGCCCACGCCAAACCCGTCGAGCAGGTCGGCCGGCTTCAGCGCATTGACGGGACAAACCTGTACACACTGGCCACACTTGATGCACGACGCGAGAAAGTCGTGTTCGTCGAGCGCGCCGGGCGGGCGAAGGCGCTGCTCCTCGCGCGTGAGCACTGGCAGCAAGCCCGTCAGCGACAACCCGACGACGCCACACCCGACCGCGGCGGCCTGCAACAGCTTGCGGCGCTGCTCCTGCTTGCGGGCATCGCTCGGCTTCGGCGCGTCACTCATGGCGTCACCGCCGGCTTCACGAAGCGGGGCGCCTCGTCACGCACCAGCAGCTCGGGCGCCGAGAACGGAGCGAGCCGCTCGAGAAAGTCGATGGCCTCCATCAACGGCGCGTTCTTGAAGAAGCGCGCCGAGGGCTCCTCCATCCACAGGCGGTCGGAGTAGGCGTAGAGCTCGTACGCCGTGTCGCCCACTGCGTCGCCGTCGCGGTCGAAGCCCTGGTAGTCGTCCCAATAGTTGGCGCGAAAGACGTTGCCCGTCGTGCCGCCGCCGCCGCTCTTCCCGATGTTGTCGATGTTGCCTTCGAAGACGTTGCCCTCGATGAGGGTGCCAGCCTTGTCGCCCACGAAGGTGATGCCGACGCCGTTGTAGGCGATGCGGTTGTCCTTGATGGTGATGGTGGAGTCGGGCTG
>JAEUJR010000475.1 GCA_016793585.1 Archangium sp. | reverse complement strand
CGACTCGAGCTTCTGGTCGTAGTCGATCTGTCGCCGGGCCTTCACCTTCGCGGGGGGCCAGGCCGTCACGCGGTTCTTCGGGCGGAAGTGTTCGACGTCGTATTCGACCTTGCCCGACGCCCCGTCACGCGCTCCGTCGGGCTTCGGCATCGGCTTCTCGCAGTACATGCACTTGAAGCCCTGCAGCTCCATGTACACGCCCTTGATCTCGGACCAGATGCCGTCGCCTTCGCCCACGTGGCCCGAGGCGTTCGCGGCTTTCGCCTTCGTCTGCGCTTTCTCGAGCCAGCCCTTCGCTTCGGCCTCGATGCGCTTCTGCAGCTCGCTCTCGGCGACCGCGAAGCGAATCACGGGCGCACCTTCTTCCGGCTCGTCTTCGCGGGTGTGTCGATCGCACGTTCGCCGAGGCTCAGCATGCGCAGGTACTGCCGGGCCTGCGCCGCGTCTCCACTGCGCGCCTTCTTCGCGACCTCGTCGAGGCGCGCCACGAAGGCGGGCGCCCGCGTGCTCTCGAGGCCGAAGTACGGGCTGGTGAGGATCTGATCGCTCGACAGGCCGTGCACCTCGATGGGCGCGGGTTCGACGATCGTCTTCCCGTCGGCGTCGCGCAGCACGAGCACGTTCTTCTGGTGCACCGAGCCGATGACGAGCGGGCTGTGGGTGGTGCAGATGAACTGCATGCGGGGCAGGGCGGCGGCGAGCCTGGGCAACACCTCGCGCTGCCACTGCGGGTGCATGTGCAGATCGATCTCGTCGACGAGCGCGATGCCGGCCGTCTCGTTCAGCTTGTGGCCCGACGGCACGCCGCGGGTGACGTGAAAGAGGAAGTCGGCGACCCAGCCGATGAAGGCCCGGTAGCCATCGGAGAGCGCGTCGAACGGCACGCGCGCGTCTCCGACGTCGAACAGCGAATCGTCGGTGCCGGGGTCGTCGACGAGCTTCGCGCTGCCGACGATCTCGTTGAGCAGACCAATCACCTGCTTGCGGCGGCCGGGGTTCTTCCAGTTCGGCAGCCACGACGAGAGCGGGCGCAACACCACCGACTCTTCGAAGAGGCTCGCGACGCGGAGGAAGCGGGGGTGCCGCTCCTTCTCTTGAGCGAACGACCCGGAGGATCTGCTGCTCTCGACCCGCCGGGTCGCGCCATAGCCGACGACGAAGAAGCCAGCCGAGCCCGACTCCCACAGCGTCTCGCTCCAGGGCGGAGCTTCGTTGCTCGAGAGCCGGTCGATCCACCCGCTGCGGGGCGGCAGCACCTCGACGGTCGAGCGCCAGCGGCCTCGGGCGCCCACGTCTTCGGCGCTGAAGGTGAAGGTCGCGTCCATCACGCCCTTCACGCTGTCGCGCTTCGTTCGCCGCGCGATCGATCTCGCCACGAAGCCCGACGACGACAACACGGGGGCGATCGCCGCGAGCGCGATGCTGCGCAGCACCGTCGACTTGCCGGCGCCGTTGGCTCCGACGACGAGCGTGACGTTGGGCAGGCCGGGCCTGGTGTCTTTCGAGTCGGGCGCCTGGAACGCGAGCGCAGCGGCCTCGAAGGTGCGAATACCCGAGAGCTTCAGGTCGTGAACGTACATCAGCCCTGGCCCTCACGAAGCCAGCGCTCGACGCCCTTCGCCACCGTGAGGAAGTTGGGCTGAATGCGCCCGACGAGGAACGACTCGATGGCGGGCCCGATGGTGCCTGCCAGCAGCCGCGGCACTCCGCGCACCTTCGACGCGTCGACCTTCAGCTCGCCCCGAATGGTGAAGCGCATCGCGCCGTCGCCCACCGCCGTGAAGGTGTTCGTGCCCTGCGCGTCGAGCGCCTCTCTGAACGCGGGCACGACGGTCTTCCACTGGCAGGTGAAGTCGGTCTCGTTCCACGTCGCGAGATCGTCCCACTCCATCAGATCTTCGCTGACGACCTTGCGCACGACCGAAGGAATCTCGCCGCCGCCCTTCCAGCGGTTCACCAGCTTGACGATCGGGCCTTCGTCGGTGCGCGACGTCACCGTGATCGCGCGCACGTTCTCGAGGTACGGCACCAGCTTCGGCAGATCGTCGCGGTACGCCTTGAAGACCTTCTCGCGCGAGAAGGGAATGTCGACCGACACATCGAGGCGCATGGCGTGGCTCCAGTCAGGGCTTCGGGGTGGGCACATGCACGCCCACGTCCATCGGGGTGAACGTGAAGGTCGGCGCGAGGCCGGGAGCGAAGAGCGAGGCCGTCAGCTCGGACGAGTTCGCCAGCGCGGGGAAGGCCGGGTCGACGTGCGATGGGCCCGCCACGATCTTCTCGACGATCATCGACGAGTACTGATCGAGCGAGTCTTCACGGGTGTTGCCGTTGAGCACGACCTCGAAGCCCATCTGCTCGGCGTAGCCACGCACGCCGGCGATTCGCGACTGCAGCGGGGCGTAGCTCTCGGGTGACACGCCGTTCTCGCTCACGACGAACGGGCCCTTCGGCGTCACCACGCACAACGACATGTTGCCGCGGGTGTGGCCGGGGGTGGACAGCATGGCGAGCCCGCGGCCGAGCTTCACGTCACCGTCGAGCTGCACGACACGCGCTTCGGGAATCTCGCAGCCGTGGGGCACGTACCAGACGGCGTTCATCGGGTGCAGGTCCTTCGCGGTGAGCCACTCCTCTCGCATCACGAGCAGCTTCGCGTTGGGGAAGTAGGGCGCGGGCCCGCCGAGCCAGCGCCGCAGATCTTGAACGTGCAGGTGATCGAAGGCGATGAAGTCGACGTCGGCTGGCGTGAGGCCGGCCCCGCGCACCGCGTCTTCGACCGTGCCGTGGTTGGTGGGGATCACCTTGCGCGAGAGGAACTCGCCGAAGCGGGTGGCGAGATCGGCGAAGAAGGTGGCCGAGCGATTCGCCTCGATGTCGCTGGGGTTGAAGAGCAGCGTCTTGCGGCGGCCTTCGTGCTCGAACTGAACGATCTGCATGCGGTTCGTCATCATCACGAACGGTGCAGGCGACGCGGCCCCGCTCGAGAACGCATAGGCGGTCGGGTAGGGGAAGGTGACGAGCTTGTGGGTGGAGCACGAGAGCACCGGGCCGTCGGCGATCAGCCGCTCGCGGGTGGCCTCGGCGGCGCTTCGCAACCTGCGCAGCCGCTCCGCCGGCAGGGGTTCGCTCCACGCCTCGCGCAGCCCGCCTTCGAGTGCCTCGAACGTCATTCGTCGGCCTCGTCGTCGCCCGAGCCACGGCGTTTGCGCGGCCTGTCGTCGTCGTCTTCGTCACCCGTCTTCTTCCGCGCGGGGCCTCGCTTCGCCGGCTTCTCTTCTTCCTCTTCTTCGGCGTCGTCGCTCTTCTTCGAGTCGTCATCTTCGTCTTCTGCTTCGGCCTGGGCCTTCGTCGGCGGCGTGCCGACCGCGATCGTGAAGCCGGGCAGAATCGCCCACGCGAAGCCACCGTTGAGCTGAATCTCTCCCGTCGACATCGCGCCGACGCGCGAACTGATGGTCTGCGACAGCGCGGGGTTCACCGACACCGCGATCTCGGGCCGAATCGAGACCGTGCCGAGGGCGATCGAGAAGCCGACGGCCGTCATGATCTGATGGGTCATGGTCTGGGTGATCTGATCGGTGCGGTCGGCGCTCGCGTTTGGCGCCGAGCTGGAGTTCGAGCGATTGAAGACGAAGTCGTAGCCCACGCCCGCGTAGAAGCCCGAGCGGTGGCTGACGAGCAGCTTGAGCCCTCCGAGGAAGGTGAAGCTGGTGGTGGCGCGCGGGTTCACCTCGGTCTGTGCGCCGGTGGCCTGCGCGACGAAGTCAGACGTGCCGACCGAGCCGTAGCCGAACGCCACCGCAGGGAGGATCGCGAAGTGCGCCACGCGCGACTTGTTCACCGTCCACTTCAGGCCGGGCTGAATGCCGGCCGGCGAGACGTGCACGTTGAGCGCGAAGTGATCGGTGAAGCCCTTCTGCACGTTGGCCTCGAACGCGGGAATGTTGAACACCCGGTTCTGCGTCTGCGAGTTCGTCTGCTCGCCGGTGACGGGGTTGGTGTTGGTGACGATGGGGCCTGTCTGCGCGCCGTAGCCGATGCCCGAGAAGACACCGACCTCGGTGCCGCGGCCGACGGGCGCCGCCATCATGCCGAGCGTCATCGATCGCGGCACGACGCAGCCCACGAGCAGGAAGAAGGGGAGCACCAGAGAGATGCGCATGGGCGCGCATGCTACCGCTCACGAGCGGCCGCCCGTCACGGAAACCGGTGCTAGAAGACCGCCCCGCATGGCGCGTACACGTGAGGGCGAAGAGCTGAACCCGGGCATCGCGACCGACGAGGTGCGGCTCGAGGCGTCGCTGCGCCCGCGCGGCTTCGGCGAGTACGTGGGCCAGACGCGCGTCGTCGAGAAGCTCAAGGTGTACGTGAAGGCCGCGAAGCGGCGCGGGGAGTCGCTCGATCACTGTCTGTTCTCGGGGCCGCCTGGCCTGGGCAAGACGTCGCTCGCGCACATCATCGCGACCGAGCTCGGCGTCGGCCTGCACGTCACCAGCGGGCCTGCGCTCGAGAAGAAGGGCGATCTCGCCGGCCTGCTCACCAACCTCGCGCCGCGCGACGTGCTCTTCATCGACGAGATCCACCGGCTCTCGGCAGCGGTCGAGGAGTACCTCTACCCGGCGATGGAGGACTTCCGGCTCGACGTCACCATCGACACCGGGCCCGCCGCGCGCGCGATGAAGATCGATCTGCCGCCGTTCACGCTCATCGGAGCGACGACGCGCACGGGGTTGCTCACCTCTCCGCTCCGCGATCGGTTTCAGATTCAGGAGCGCCTCGAGTACTACGACGCGGCGCAGCTGCAGAAGATCCTCACGCGCTCGGCCGGCATTCTCGAGATCGAGCTCGACGCCGAGGGGGCGCAAGAGGTGGCGAAGCGCTCTCGAGGCACGCCGCGCATCGCGAACCGGTTGCTCCGCCGCCTGCGCGACTTCGCCGAGGTCGAAGGTGATGGCACGATTACTCGCTCGCTCGCGCACACGGCGCTGGCTCGACTCGACATCGACGCCTCGGGCCTCGATCGAATGGACCGGCAGATTCTCCAGACCATCATCGACAAGTTTGGTGGTGGCCCCGTCGGCGTCGAGACGATCGCCGCCGCCATTGGCGAAGAGCGCGACACCATCGAAGACGTCTACGAGCCCTACCTGCTGCAGGAGGGCTTCCTTCACCGCACGCCGCGTGGCCGCATGGCGACTGCTCGCGCCTACGAGTACTTCGGCAAGCTGGCGCCCCGCCGCGAGGCCCAGAACGACCTGTTCCAGGGCGGTTCTGGCAGCTGATTTCTGTCCGACACGACAGGGCTGTCAGAGCGGCAACCTCGTGAATTTGTGCCATTGCTGTCGCGACGTGGGTTTTTCACGGTGGTGCATACGTGCTCCACCGAGAGATTCCGCAGGTTTTTGCGAGACGAACCGCCAATTTGGTGGCATAGGTGTTGAAAACACAACGCGCCGCAGCAAGAGGGAGGCGCACACACGTCATGGCCGGTGACAGTTTCCAACAGCGCACACTCCAGCGCGCAGCGTCGATCGAGGGCGTCGGGCTTCATTCCGGCCAACCCGTGACGTTGCGGCTCATTCCGGCGCCCGCCGATCACGGCCTCGTGTTCGTCCGCACCGACCTCGCTGACAAGCCCGTCATTCCCGTTCGTTCTGAATACGTCGTCGACACCTCGCTGGCGACCACGCTGGGTCACGGCAAGGCGCGCGTCGCCACCGTCGAGCACCTGCTGGCTGCGCTGAGCGGCCTGGGCATCGACAACCTGCGCATCGAGATCGACGGCCCCGAAGTTCCCATCGTCGATGGCAGCGCCGAGCCCTTCGCGCGCCTCATCAGCGACGTCGGCATTCGCACGCAGGAAGAGTTCAAGCAGTTCATCGTCATCAAGCGCTCGGTCACGGTGGTCGACGGCGACAAGCACGCCACGTTCTCGCCTTCGCGCCGCTTCCGCATCGACTGCACCATCGACTTCAAGCACCCGCTGATCTCCGATCAGCAGTTCACGCTCGAGTTCAGCGATCACTCCTTCGTTCGTGAAGTCGCGCGCGCCCGCACGTTCGGGTTTCTGCGTGACGTCGATCGTCTTCGCCAGATGGGCCTGGCCCGCGGCGGCTCGCTCGACAACGCGGTGGTCGTCGACGACTTCTCGATCCTGAACCCCGAGGGCCTTCGGTTCCCCGACGAGTTCGTGCGCCACAAGCTGCTCGACGCGCTCGGAGACGTGGCGCTGCTCGGCAAGCCGGTGATCGGCGCGATGACGGCCTACAAGACGGGCCACGCGCTGAACCAGCGGCTCGTCGCGAAGGTGCTCAGCGACCCTCAGAACTACGAAGTCGTTCGTGCCCGAGGCCGCGACCTGTCGAACGCGCGCCTCGAGGTGAACGATCTCGCCGGAGTGCTCGCGCCCCACGCGGCGTGAGTCGCTGCGCTTCGCTGACGGTGGAGCGCGATGAAGCCAGCCCGAAGCAAGAAGGCCGAAGCGATCGTCGAGAAGCTGCGCCAGCGGTGTCTTTCGTTTCCCGACGCGGTCGAGCGGCTGTCGCATGGCGAGCCGAACTGGTTCGCCGGCAAGGGAAAGTGCTTCGCCTCGCTCGATGATCACCACCACGGCGCGGAGCACCTGTCGGTCTGGCTGCCGCAACCTCCGGGCGTTCAGCAGGATCTGATCGAGCTCGACGCGGCGAGGTTCTTCAGGCCGCCATACGTCGGCAGCGCGGGGTGGGTTGGCGTGGTGCTCGACGAGAAGCCCGACTGGGCGGTGGTCGACAAGCTGCTCCGCGAGGCGTTCCTGCACGTGGCCGGCGTGAAGCTGCGTCAGCGACTGCTCGG
>JAEUJR010000447.1 GCA_016793585.1 Archangium sp. | reverse complement strand
CGCGGCGGCATCAACATCATCGTCACCTCGATTCCGTACACGGTGAACAAGGGCACGCTCGTCGAGCGCATCGGCGAGATCATTCAGGAGCGCAAGCTGCCGCCGCTCGTCGACGTTCGCGACGAGTCGACCAAAGACGTGCGCATCGTGATGGAGCTGAAGAAGGACTCCGACGCCGAGCTCGTCATGGCGTACCTCTTCAAGCACACGGCGCTGGCGACGAACTTCAACGTCAACCTCACGTGCCTCGTTCCGACCGAGAACCCCGAGGTCGGCACGCCGAAGCGGCTCGATCTCAAGTCGATTCTCCAGCACTTCCTCGACTTCCGCCTCGAGGTCGTCACCCGCCGCTTCCAGTACGATCTCGAGCAGCTCAAGGCGCGCCTGCACCTGCTCGAGGGCTTCGAGAAGGTCTACGACGCCCTCGATGAGATGCTGAAGATCATCCGCAAGTCGGAAGGCAAAGCCGACGCGAAGACGAAGCTGATCGCCCGCTTCAAGCTCTCCGAAGAGCAGGCCGAAGCGATTCTCGAGATGAAGCTGTACAAGCTGGCTCGCCTCGAGATCCTCGTCATCGAGAAGGAAGCGAAAGAGAAGCGCGCCGAGGCCAAGCGCATCGCCGACATCTTGAAGAGCGAGAAGCAGCTGTGGAACACCGTGCGTGACGAGCTGCTCGAGCTGCAGAAGATCTACGGCGACAAGCGGCGCACGAAGATCGGCGGCGCGGTCGAAGAGGTCGAGTACAACGAAGAGGCCTTCATCTCGGACGAAGACGCGCAGGTGGTGATCACGCGCGATGGCTGGGTGAAGCGCGTTCGTGAACTCAAGGATCCGACGCAGACCCGCATGCGCGAAGGCGACGAGCTGATGGCCGTGCTCTCGGGCTCGCTCAAGTCGAGCGTCGTCTTCTTCTCGAACCTCGGCACCGCGTACTGCACGCGCTTCAACGACATTCCGGCGTCGACCGGCTACGGCGACCCGGTGCAGAAGCTGTTCAAGTTCGACGACGGCGAGCGCATCGTCGGCGCCGTCACGCTCGACAAGCGCCTGCCGCAGCCCGAGAAGTTGATCGCCGTCTCGAAGCGCGGCTTCGGGCTTCGCTTCGTGCTCGCCCCGCACGCCGAGGTCTCGACGCGCGCCGGCCGCCGCTACGCCAGGCCGCCCACGGGCGACGAGCTCATCGGCGTGATGCCCTGCGAAGAGAAGGACCTGCTCGCCGTGGTCACGAAGAAGACGTTCGCGCTCGTGTGCAAGGCGAACGAGGTGAACGAGCTCGCAGGCCCCGGCAAGGGCGTCACCGTCATCAAGGTGCAGCCCGACGACGAGGTCGCGGCGTTCCTCTGCACGGCCCGCAAAGACGAGAGCCTCTCACTCGAGACTGGCAAGGGCCGCACGCTGACGCTGTCGCCCGGCAAGTACGAGGTCACGAGCCGCGCAGGCAAGGGCCGAGAGATGTCGAAGAAAGACTTCGTGAAGACGGTCGTGCGCTCGCCGCTGATCGTCGTGCTCCCCGAGACCGACAAGAAGGAGAAGTGATCGATGGCTGCCAACCGCAAGTACGACGCTGACG
>JAEUJR010000397.1 GCA_016793585.1 Archangium sp. | reverse complement strand
TGGGCGAGTCCGAAGGCGTGCTGACGAAGACCGAGACGCTGCGCGAGAAGGATCTGAAGCGGCACTTCCGCGGAGAGGCCGAAGCGCCCGACGTCACCGCGCTCAAGCCGTCGCTGCCCGAGAACCTCAAGTCGTGGGAGGTGACCGACAAGCTCACCGACTACCAGCTGAAGATCGCGCTCAACTACCTCAACATGGCGCCGGGCACGGTCGGCAAGAACACCGCCCGCGCGACCACCCCGTAACCAACACACAGGCAATCTCGCGTCGTGTGCTACGTCTCCCGCCCGTGGCTGGAGACACGAAAGAGATCCTCAAGTCGTTGGCAGTGAACGTCAGCATCGCGGTGGCCAAGGGCTTCGCGGCGGTGTTCACGGGCTCGGGCGCGATGCTGGCCGAAGCGATTCACTCGAGCGCTGACTGCATCAACCAGGTGCTGCTGCTCGTCGGCATCTCGCGCGCGAAGAAGCCTCCAGACGAGAAGTTCCCCCTCGGGTACGGGCGCGCGGTCTACTTCTGGAGCTTCATCGTCGCGTTGCTGCTCTTCTCGGGCGGCGGCGTGTTCAGCATCTACGAAGGCGTGCACAAGCTGCTGACGCCCGAGCCGGTCGAGCACGTGAGCTGGGCCGTGGGCATTCTCGGTTTCTCGTTGGTGCTCGAGGGCTGGGCCACCTACGGCAACCTCGTCGAGATGAAGAAGCGGCGTGGCAACGTCGGTCTCCTGCGCTACCTGCGCGACACGAAGGACTCGGATCTCGTCGTGCTCTTCGGTGAGAACTCGGCCGCCGTGCTGGGCCTCGCGTTCGCGCTCGCGTCGCTGGGCCTCGCGGTGGCGACCGGCGACCCCCGGTGGGACGGCATCGGCTCGCTGCTCATCGGGCTCGTGCTGGTGGCTGTCGCGGTGTTCCTCGGCAACGAGGTGATGTCGCTGTTGCTGGGAGAACGCGCCGACCCGCAGATCGAGCTCACCGTGCAAGAGGTGGCGAAGACGCAGCCCAACATCAAGCGCCTCATTCGCGTGCTCACCGTGCAGCAGGGCCCCGGCGAGGTGATGGTGGCCTGCAAGGTTCACCTCGTCGACGGCCTCGACACCCATGGCGTCGTCGAGACCATCGACGCTTTCGAGAAGGCGATTCACGAGCGCGTCGACGACATTCGCTGGCTCTTCGTCGAACCCGACACCGACGATTGAAGGGGCTTTGGTGCTAGCGCTCGGCGGGGCGATGGGGAACCATACGGCCCTCATGCGTCGGCCGGGACTGTGCTCGAAGGCGTTGATTGCTGCGCTGGTGGCCGGCCTCACCTCGGCGCCGGTCGGCGCCCGCCCGCTGGTGCTGCCCGAGCAGCTCGCCGCGGCGTCGTCGGGCCCTCGGCTGGCGCTCGTCGTCGTGCCCCTCGACGCTCCTTCGAAGGCCACCCAGGGCGTGCTCGAGCTCGTCGGCGAAGACGCAGCCCGCAGCAGCGGCAGGTTCGAGGTCGTCTCCAGCGTCGACGCGTTCGACCCGAAGGCCGCGGCCGAGCGGCTCACGAAGATCGAGACGGCGCGGTCGAAGCTGGTCGACGGGCAGAAGGCGCTCGACGACCTCGACACGGCGAAGGGCACCACCGACTTCGGCGAGGCGCTGCGGCTGCTGAAAGAGACTGACACCAGCCGCTCCTTCGACGATCTCGTGAAGGCCTGGGTGATGAAGGCCGCGAGCCACGCGATGGCCGGCGAAGTGCCGCCCGCGAAGCAGGAGATCGAGCGCATCGTCGCGGTGCAGCCGAAGGCCGAGTTCGCCTCGCAGTTCTTCCCGCCCGACCTGCTGAAGTTCGTCGAGCAGCAGCGCAAGCTGGCCAACGCCGCGAAGGGCGAGTTGACGCTGCGCACCGAACCGCCCGGCGCGAACGTGTGGGTCAACGGCAAACACGTAGGCCGCAGCCCGCTCTCGGTGAAGGGCCTGCTGGGCAGCCGTCATCAGGTCGTCGCCGCGCTCGGTGGAACGGCCCTGACGCTCGCCGAGTTGCCCCCGGGCGACGCCATGCTCGAGCTCAAGCCCGCCGAGCTGCAGCCCGCTCTCGCCAAGGCCATCGACACCGTCACGAAGGCTCCGAAGACGGCCGCGCGTGATCAGGCGCTCGTCGCGCTGGGCAAGAAGCTGCAGGTCGATCAGGTGCTCGCGGTGCTGGTGAAGAAGAGCACGGCCGGAGAACAGTTCGAGCTGACCGCGCTGCGCATCGAGGTGCGCGACGGTCACAACGCCGCCTACGCGACGGCGACCCAGCCGCTCGCCGAGCCCACTGACGCGCTGAAGACGTTCTTCGAGCCGCTCCTCTCGACCGACGCGCCCCGACAGGGCAAGGCGCCGGTCACGCACTTCGATGGTGACGCTGGTGGGGGCGGAGGCTCGGGCAAGAAGATCGTCGGCATCGCGCTGCTCGGGGTCGCGGCTGGCCTCGTCGCGGCGGGCATCGGCACCGGCGTCGTCGGGCAGCAGCGCTACGAGCAGTTCCGCGCGACGCCCCAGGTGCAGAGCGGCATCTCGCAGGGCTACGCGAACGAAGCGCGCGCGCTGGGCGGTGTCTCGCTGGGCTCGTTCATCGGTGCCGGCGTCGCGGCTGGTGTTGGCACGTTCCTGCTCGTCTCGAGCGGCAAGTCGTCGGCCGACACCGAGCCAGAGCCCGAACCGAAGAAGCCCGCGGCGAAGAAGAAGACCGAGCTGCGTCGTGACGACGGCAAGAAGCCCGACCCGAAGAAGGAAGAGCCGAAGAAAGAAGAACCGAAGAAGGAAGAGCCAAAGAAAGAAGAGCCGAAGAAGGTCGAGCCCGAACCCGCTCCTGCGAAGGTCGACCCGAAGGAAGAGAAGCGCCGCAAAGACGAAGAGGCGAAGAAGGCGAAAGAAGAAGAGGCGCGCCTGAAGAAAGAAGAGGAGCAGCGCGCGAAGGACGAGGCCGAGGCGAAGAAGAAGGCTGACGCCGAGGAGAAGAAAGCGAAAGAAGAAGAAGCCCGTCGCGCCGAAGAAGAGAAGAAGAAGGCCGAGGCTGAGGCGAAGAAGGGCAAGAAGGTCGACGCGAAGAAGAAGGCCGAAGAAGAGGCGGCGGCGGCAAAGGCGGCCGAGGACGAGAAGAAGAAGAAGGAAGAAGAAGAGCGCAAGAAGAAGGAAGACGAAGAGAAGAAGCGCCGCGAAGAGGAAGAGAAGAGGAAGGCCGAGCAGAAGAAGAAGGAAGAAGACCACGACGACTTGCGGAACTACTGAGGTCGCCCGTGTCGCTCGCAGTGCTCATGCGGCCCCGGACGTCGGCGCTCGCGGCGCCAGAAGGTGCACTGCCAGCGGAAGCCGCGCGCCGCATCGAGGGGGGCGAGCTGGGTGATTCGGCCGCGCTCGCGGGCTACCGGCGTCGTGCGCACCGGGCGTCGTTGGCAGCCGCGATCGTCGCGGTCCTCTTCGCGGCAGCTGCGGCTGCGCTGCATCCTGCGCTCCTCGTGTTCTCCGGCATGGCGGCCTTCGGCGCGTGGTTCGACCGGCAACGGGGAGCCCTCGGCGCTGCGCTTCGCATCGAGGGCGACTCGCTGCTGCTGCGTTTTGCAAAGACCACCGTTCGCGTGCCGGCTTCGGCCATCGAAGCCATCGGCTTCGGCGCTCCCGGTGGGAGTGGCGGCCCGGCGCCCGAGACCTTCTGGCGCGGCGATTTCGGCCCTGTCGCCCGATCGCACCTGGTCGTCGTCAGGTTCACCGGGGAGAAGCTCCCGCGCCGTGTCATCGTGCCCGAAGCCAGCCCGCTTCACGCGCAGGCGGCCGCCGCGAGACTTCGCCGCCTGGCCGCGTCTTGCCGCCCGCGCTGAGCCGGAAATTCGACATACCGGCACAGGCCTGTAGCGTGTAATGGCCCGCGCTCCTTCGGGGTGGCACCGGTTGGCATTCCGGCTGCTCTCTTCGCTGGAGCGTCGACGGTGACGCGGCACGGAGGCCACACAGATGACTCAGCAGTCGAGCAGGCGAATCGGCGTTCTCATGGGCGGGTGGGGTGAGGAGCGAGAGGTCTCGATGAAGACGGGCGAGGCGATCGCCCTCGCGCTCGAGGCGAACGGACACCAGGTCGCCCGGCTCTTCGCCGGCAACGCGCTCGACACCACGCTGCGTGAAGCAGGCGTCGACGTCGCCTTCCTCGCGCTCCACGGCCGCATGGGTGAAGACGGCCGCGTGCAGGGCCTGCTCGAGGTCATGGGCATTCCGTACACGGGCTCGGGCGTGCTCGGCTCGGCGCTCGCGATGAACAAGGGCTTCGCCAAGAAGCTCTTCCGCCAGCACAACCTCGCCACCCCGACGGGCTACGTCGTGCCGGCGTCGAAGCTCAAAGACGTGCCGACGCTGCACGCCGACCTCGGCTTCCCCTGTGTCGTGAAGCCCGCCAGCAGCGGCTCGTCGGTCGGCCTCACGCTGGTGCACACGCGCGAGCAGCTCGAGCCCGCCATCGCGCTCGCCTGCCGATTCGGCGGTGAAGCCCTCGTCGAGCGCTTTGTGAAGGGCCGTGAAGTGACGGTCGCGATCCTCGACGGCGAGGTGCTGGGCACCTGCGAAGTGAGCCACGACGGCTCGGTCTTCGACACGCAGACCAAGTACGAAGGCGGCGCGAAGTACCACCTGCCACCGCGTGTTCCGGCGACCCGCGTCGCGAACATCGAGCAGATGGCGCTCACCGCGGCTCGTTCGCTCGGCTGCCGTGGCGCCGTGCGCGTCGACTTCATCGTCCCCGAGGTTGGCAACGAGGTCGTGCTCGAGGTCAACACGCTGCCAGGCATGACGCGCACCAGCCTGTTCCCGAAGATCGCCAAAGCCGCGGGCCTCTCGTTCGAGAACCTCGTGGAGCGCATTCTCGAGGGCGCGGCCATGGATGGCGCCCACTTGCACGCGGCTCCGACGGTCGAGCGCACCGAGACGCAGGTCGAAGCGCACGCCAGCTGAGTCGACGGCGCACGGTTTCTCCGGGCGCGGCATCCCCCTCCTTGAAGTCCCACCGCCTTCGAGGGGTACGATATCGCCATGCTCACCACCGCTCTGCTGACCCTCGCGCTCGCCGCTGAGCCGATTCGCCTGGTTCCCGGAACGCACCAGGTCATCAAGGTGCCGGGCGTGACGAAGATCGCCGTCGGGCAGCAGTCGGTCGCCGACGTGAGCGTACTGGGCAAAGGCGAGCTGCTCATCACCGCTGGCCAGATGGGCCGCACCTCGCTCACCTTGTGGACCGCGCAGGGCATGCAGCAGCGCATGGTCATCGTCGACGACGGCAAGTCGACCGAGATCGGCCGCATGGTGAAGGAGCTCGTCAGCCCCTCGCTGCGGGTCGACACCTACAACGGCATCACGGTCATCGACGGCACGCTCGACTCGATGGACGAGATGCGCCGCCTCACCCAGCTCGTCGGCAACGACGGCAACGTGAAGATCCTCGCCACCGTCGACCCGCGCGTCATGCCGGCCGTCGCCGAGAACATCTCGGCCGCCTTCAAGAAGCAGGGCCTCGTGAACGCGCACGCCACGGCCTACGGAGGCAAGATCGTGCTCGAGGGCTCGGTCGCCGACGAGCGCGAGCTGCAGAAGGCGTTGATGATCGCGAACACCTACGCCGCCGCAGTGACGCCGTCGTTCGGCCGCTGACGCGCGAGTGAACGAGAAGTCGAGTCAACGCATCCTCGCGGTGCTGATCGGCATCGGGCTGCTGTTCATCGTGTTGCTGCCGCTCGTGGTGGGGCGGCGGGGCCGTGATGACGACGCTCCGTTTCCGAAGGCGCACCCGAGGCCCTTTCGCGACTACGTGCCGGGTCGCGCGCATCGGCTCGAGAAGCTGCCGCCCGAGCTCGAGCTGCTGAAGCCGCTCGCGAAGCCGAAGCACGCGCCGGTGATGGGCGAGTGGCTGCAGGCGCACCCGGAGCAGGGCCAGACCCTCGGCGACTTCGAGCAGGAGCGGCCGGCGGGCGGCTGGCACGAAGGCAGGGTGCTCTACCTCGTCGCCGTTGGGGTGCTCACGCCAGCCCAGGAGTCGCTGGTCGAACGCACGCGCGCGCTGCTGTCCGACTGGTATCAGCTCGAGGTGAAGGTGCTGCCGCCGCTCTCGGAGGAGATCGTTCCGCCCGAGTCGAGGCGTGATCGTCAGAACGCCTTCGGCACGCAGTGGCAGACCGAGCCGATTCTCGATGCGCTCTTGATGAAGCGGCCCGACGACGCGGCAGGGCTCATGGCCATCACCGCGACCGATCTCTACCCCGGCCCCGAGTGGAACTTCGTCTTCGGCGAGGCCCGCTACGGAGCGCGCGTGGGCGTGATGAGCATCGCGCGTCATGGTGACCTGATGACGGAGCCGACGCTGGTGCTCAACCGCACGCTCACCACGGCGGCCCACGAGCTCGGGCACATGATGGGCCTGCAGCACTGCGTCGCGTACGAGTGCGCGATGAATGGCGCCAACTCGCAGGAGGAGTCCGACCAGGCGCCGAACGAGCCGTGTCCCTCGTGTCTGGCGAAGCTGAAGCTGCGGCTCGGTCTGAATCCGCTCGCGCGCGCCGTGGCGGTCGAGCGCTCCTACGCCGATGCGGGGTTGCCGCTGGGCGATCTGCCCGCGCAGCTCGACGTCTGGCGCGACGCGGGCGTGGTGCCTTGAACCAATCGGTCGTCTGATGCACGGTGTCGACATGAAACGGCTCCTCGTCGTCCTGTTGATCGCGTGCGGGAACAGCCCTGGCCCGCTCGAAGACGGGGCGCGACCGGTCTCGGTGCTCGAGGTGCCGACGTTGCCCAACCCCTTCACGACGCCCTGCCTGCAGCTCCCGTCGAAGGTGACGTTCGCGGCGGCGCGCGTCGGCTGCGATCAGAGCCGGCAACAGATCACCGTGAAGAACGTGTGCGCGTTCAAGGTCGGGCTCGGCGCCTTGCAGCAGCCAGGGCCTTTCGGAGTCGTCGAGCTGCCGTTGCCGCTCGAGCCGAACGCCGAGGGGCGAATGGTGGTGGGCTTTGCTCCCGGAGCCGTGGGCGCCCTCAGCGGCACGCTCACGGTGAACGCGCTCGCCGACGGGCATTCGCAGCCGGCTCAGCTCGCCGTCGAAGGAGAGGGCACGCAGGCCCGCGTGGTGTCCTTCGAGCAGCTGGTGCCCATTCCGCCGCGGCTGAGCTTGTTGTTCATCGTTGACGACGATGGCGTGGTCGACGCCGAACAGAACATTCGCAGGTATGGCAACTACCTCGCGACGCTGGAGTGGCCGAAGGTCGACCTGGTGGTGACCAACCTGAGCGGCACGCTCCAGGCCCCCGATGGCGTGCAGGTGCTCTCGACCGATTCGCCCGACTTCGAGGCCCGCTTCGCGCGCGCGAGCCGCACCACGCCGACGCCAGGGAAGCGCAGTTGCCATGACACCGCCGCGGCCTTGCGCAGCCGTGGGCAGCCGGCGGGCTTCTGGGCGAAGCAGCACGCGGTGATCTGCGTGACGAACGAAACAGACGCTTCAGATGTGCCGGGCACGTCGATGGTCGCGCAGTGGGCGAGCACGCGCTTTCCACCACCCTTCAGCGTGGTCGCGCCGCTCTCCACCGAGCGTTGCGGCCAACGTGAGCTGCGCTTCGACCCGCTGGTGGCGGCCACCCGTGGCGTGCGTGAAGACCTCTGTACTCCCAACTGGAGCACGGCCCTGATGGACGGCTCCCGCGCTGCGTTCGGCTTCCAGACGGTCTTCTTCCTCCAGACCGCTCCTTCACTCCGCTCTGCCCAGACGCTGCGTGTTCAGCTCGATGGCGTCGAGCTGTTGCCCCTCGATCGCCGCGGCGCGAAGACCTTCAGCTACGACCCGGCCCTGCACGCAGTTCGCTTCGAGCCCCTCTCGGCACCGACCCCCGGCGCCCGTCTCACCACGCGCTGGGAGACCTGCGACTGATCACCCTCGCACGAACGCTTTGACACGACGGGCCAATCTCCCTAGAACGGGTCGCCCTTGAACCCGGGAGGGGGTTTCTCTGCAATTCCGGGTGGTTGCGAGGCCGTGAGCGCGATGAGCATCGCCGAAATCGTCTTCCTTTGCGTCTACTTCGGCGTGCTGGCCGTGCTCTCGACGTACGGGTCGCACCGGTACCGAATGGCGTACCTCTATTACCGCCACAAGTTTCAGCTCCCGACGCCGAAGGGTGAGCTGACGGAGTGGCCGCGCGTGACGGTGCAGCTGCCCATCTTCAACGAGATGTACGTGGTGCAGCGCCTCATCGACTCGGTGTGCAGCATTCAGTACCCGAGGGAGCGCTTCGAAGTTCAGGTGCTCGACGACTCGACCGACGAGACGTGCGGCATCGCGCGTGGCGTCGTCGAGAAGTGGAAGGCCCAGGGCGTCGACATCGTCTACATCCACCGCACCAACCGTCAGGGCTTCAAGGCGGGCGCGCTGGAGAACGGCCTGCACCTGGCGAAGGGTGAGTACGTCGCGGTGTTCGACGCCGACTTCGTGCCGGGCCCCGACTTCCTCGAGCGCACGGTGCCGTTCTTCGTCGATCCGAAGGTGGGCATGGTGCAGGTGCGCTGGGGCCACTTGAACCGCGAGTTCTCGCTGCTCACGCAGGCGCAGAGCATTCTGCTCGACGGCCACTTCATCATCGAGCACACCGCGCGCAACCGCTCGGGCTGCTTCTTCAACTTCAACGGCACCGCTGGAGTCTGGCGCCGTCAGACGATCATCGACGCGGGCGGCTGGCAGCACGACACGCTGACCGAAGATCTCGACCTCTCGTACCGCGCGCAGCTCAAGGGCTGGCAGTTCACGTTCCTGCCCGACATCATCTCGCCCGCCGAAGTGCCGGTCGACATGAACGCCTTCAAGGGCCAGCAGCACCGCTGGGCGAAGGGCTCGATTCAGACGGCCCGCAAGCTGCTGCCGACGATTCTCACCTCGAAGACGCTGCCGTTCCACGTCAAGCGCGAGGCGTGGTTTCACCTGTCGAACAACATCGCCTACCCGCTGATGGTTCTGCTCGCCGTCATGATGCCGATGTCGATGGTGGTGCGCTTCCAGCACGGCATGTACCAGACGCTCTTCCTCGACCTGCCCGTGTTCCTCGCGGCGACGGCGTCGGTGAGCTTCTTCTACATCGCCACGGTGCGTGAGCTCGGCCTCGGCTGGTGGGACCGCATCAAGTACCTCCCGTTCCTGATGAGCCTCGGCATCGGCCTCTCGATCAACCAGTCGCGCGCCGTCATCGAGGCGCTGCTGCACCAGGAGAGCGAGTTCGCGCGCACGCCGAAGACGGGCTCCGAAGGCGCCAGGGTTCAGAAGGTGAAGAAGGCGTACAAGGGCCGCCGCACGTGGGTGCCCTACGTCGAGCTCGGCTTTGCGGTCTATTTCGCGCTGAGCATCTGGTACGCGTTCGATCACGACATCTACGCGTCGATGCCGTACCTGTTCCTCTTCATGTTCGGCTACGCGTACGTCGGGCTCACCAGCATGTTCGACTTCAACAAGCGCCGTCAGGTGGCCGCTGAGGTCTCGCCCGAAGCTCAGCCGACGGCCTGATTTGTCAGGTCACGCGAGCTCGAAGACCTCCTGCGAGCCCGCAACACCTTTGAGCTCGAAGCGCCCGACGGACCTCGTCTTCAGCGTCGAGTCCTTCGCGAGCTCTTCACTGAGCAACACCCGCTTGTCGAGCTTGCCGGTGAGGCCCTCGATGCGGCTCGCGAGGTTCACCGCCGGCCCGATCGCGGTGAAGTCGAGCCGGCCGGCGCCGCCGATGTTCCCGTAGGCCACGTCACCGACGTGCAGCGCGACCCCGAAGCGCAGCGGCGGTTGTGACGTCTTCGCCCGTTCGACGTTGAGCGCGTCGAGGGCCTGAAAGGCGGCGTTGGTGGCCTGCGTCGCGCGGCTGGCGGCGTCGTTCACGGTGCTGCTGATGGGGAAGATGGCCAGCATGCCGTCGCCCATGAACTTGAGCACCTCTCCGCCGTGCAGCTCGATGTGCGGCACCTGGCAGTCGAAGACCTTGTTCAGCACTGCGATGATCTCGGTCGGCGTGTGCTCGCCCGACAACGAGGTGAAGCCGCGCAGGTCTGAGAACCAGATCACACACCGAATGCTCTCGGTGTCGCCCCGCTGGATCTTGCCCTTCAGAATGCGCTCGCCGGCGTCGCGGCCGACGTAGGTGTTGAGCAGGTTCACTGCGGTGCGCATCAGCGCGAGCGTCTCGGCGACGCGACAGAGCGGGCGCACCACGGCGCGAATGATCGACAGCTGATGATCCGTGAACCCGGCGGCCGTCTTCGTGGCGAACGAGATGGAGTGCGTCGTGCCACCCATGAACTTCAGCGGCGCGACGAAGTAGTCGGTGAAGCCTTCGCGCCCGAGGCCGTCGAGGCCCGAGTAGGTCGAGGGCTGATTCAGCCGAACGCGCAGCTCCACGGACTCGGCCTGCACCTTCGCGGGAGCGCTCTTCTTGAACTCTTCGCTCTCGAGGCCCGACCACGGGTTCTCCTGCACGCGCACCTGCTCGCCGGGCTGCCAGAAGAAGCCACGACCGACGAACGAAGGGTGCAGCGTGCGCACGAAGGCCGAGATGCGTTCGACAGGCACGCCCGCGGTGCGCAGGTCATCACCAATTCTCGCGATGACGGCCATCGGCGTCGGCGCCCCGGGAGCGCCATCGACCAGCCAGTCGAACAAGACCTGCACCTCGGTGGGCACCATGCACCCAAGGCTACTCCAGTCAGGAAGCGTGGCCTGACAGTCGCCGGAGATTCTGCTTCGGTTCGCGCCTCATGCTCCCCGCGCTCCTGGCCGTGCTGGCCGCCGCTCCGATCCTCACCACGCAGGCCGAGCGCTCGGGCTTCACCGAGACCGGCCGCTTCGACGAAGTGCAGGCGTTGTGCGCGGCGTTCCCCAAAGCG
>JAEUJR010000284.1 GCA_016793585.1 Archangium sp. | reverse complement strand
ACGCCCTGCGCCCGGGCGCGCGCGATGACCTCGGCCGTCGCGGGAAAGTCCTTCGGCTCGAGGTGACAGTGAGCGTCGATCAGCTTCACGACGTGAACTCCTTGAGCATGGTGGCGAGCTCGGCCTTCGAGTCGTCGTCGGCCAGCACGAGCGAGGTCAGCCGTTCACGCGCCGTCGCGACGTCGAGCCGCAACATGCCTTCGGCGACGTCGAGCTTCACGTCATCGGCGGTGAGCTGTTCGCCCAGCACGCTGGCGAGATCGTCGATCAAGTTCTTCTCTCCGAGCCGGCCCAGCCCACGGGCGGCAGCGCCACGACAGTCGTCGTCGGGCGTCTTGAGAATCGTGAGCAGCCGCTCCTTCGCCCCGGGCGCCTTCACTTCGCCGAGCAGCTCGATGGCCATCGCGCGATCCATCGACCAGCCCTTGCCGGCGCGTTTGAAGAGGTGCTCGACGCCTTCGGAGTCTCCGAGCCGCGCGAGCGCACCGGCGAGCTGCGTCTTGTCGAAGGCCGGCAGGAACCAGCCGTGAAACGCCTTCTTCAAGCGAGGGAGCGCGTCTTTGTTTCCCAGCTGCGCCAGCGCCGCAGCGGCACGGAAGCGCAGGTCGGGGTCTTCGAGCGCGGTCAGCAGCGTCTCGAGGCCCGCGGAGTGCTGGAGCGCCACCATGCCGCGCGCAGCTTCGAAGCGGACCGGAAAGATGTCGTCTTCGAGCGCGACGGCGAGCGCGCCGCGGGCCTCAGGGAGCGCGAGATCGGCCAGCCGACCAACGGCCTCGACGCGAACGCGATGCGCACGATCGCCGATATTCCGCACCAGCACGTCCTTCGCTTCGGCCGGAGACAACACCTCGGCCGCGAGCGCGAGGCCGGCACAGCGAACTTCTTCCTGTTTGTCGTTGAGCAGCCGCACGACGTCGGCGGCGAAGTCGGGCAGCGCGTCGTCAGGAGCATCGGCCGCGGCGTCACAGATCGCCTCGGCTGCCTCTGCACGAATCACTGCCGACTTCTCACGCTCGAGCGTGAGCAGCGCGCGCTCCCGCATCGACTGCCATGACCCGGCCGGTTGACTCACTTCACCTCCGAGCCGGGCGCGACGTCTCCCGGGTCGAGCAGGATGAGATCCTTCCCGCCCTTCCCTGCCGTGAGGATCATGCCGCGCGACTCGATGCCCTTGAGCGGCCGGGGCTTGAGGTTCGCGACCACCACCACCTTGCGACCGACGACGGCCTCGGGGGCGTACGCCTCGGCGATGCCCGAGACGATGGTGCGCGGCGTGCCTTCACCGAGATCGACCGACAGCTTCAGCAGCTTGTCGGCCTTCGGCACCTTCTCGCACGCGAGCACCTTGCCTGCCTTGAACGCGACCTTCACGAAGTCGCCGAATTCGATCTCGGCCGGCGGAGCGGCGTCGACCTTCTTCGGCTCCTCCTTCTGCTTCGGCTTCTTCTCTTCCGGCGGCGGGGCGTTGACGATCAGCTTCTCGACCGTCTCGGCCTCGAGGCGGTTGATGAGCGGAGAGGGCTCTCCGATCTTCACGCTTCGATCGAGCAGCGGGTACGTCGCGGTGTTCGCCTGCGCGAGGGTGAGCGAGGCACGGCCCAGCTGCTTCGCCAGCTTCTGGGTCAGCTCGGGAACGATCGGCTCGAGGAGCGCGGTCAGCAGGAAGACGATCTCAGCCGCCTCTGACAGCGTCTGATGCGCAGCTTCACGCGTCTCGGGAACTTTCAGCTTCTTCCACGGCTCGGCGGCCGCGAGGAACTGGTTGGCCGAGTAGCCGATCTCGAGCACCTGCTTCACCGCCGCGCGCGACTCGAACGTCGTGAACGCGTCGATGATGCTCTTCACCTTCGCCAGCGCGCCCTCGACCAGCGGGCGACCCAGCTCGGGCTTCGCAGGCGCGAGCTGGCCGCCGAACTCCTTCGCGAGCAGCGTCAGCGCGCGGTTCGCGAGGTTGCCCAGGTTGTTCACCAGCTCGGCGTTCGTGCGCTCGCGGAACTCCTTCAGCGAGAGATCGATGTCCTCCGGGCCGTTGCCGAGCAGCGACGCGTAATAGAAGCGCAGGTAGTTCGGGTCGAGCACGTCGAGGTACGGCCTCGCGTTGATGAAGGTGCCGCGCGACTTCGACATCTTCTCGCCGTTCACCGTGAGGTGACCGTGAATGTGAACGTGCGCGGGGCGCTTCAACTTCGCGACCTTCAGCACCGCGGGCCAGAAGAGGCAGTGGAAGTAGACGATGTCTTTGCCGATGGTGTGAACGATCTTCGCGTCGGCGTTCTCGTCCCAGTAGTCGAGCGCGCTCGTCGCCTTGCCGGTCTTCTTCGCCCACTGCTCGGTCGACGCGATGTACCCGATGGGGGCGTCGAGCCAGACGTAGAAGAACTGGTTCGTCTCGCCGGGAATCGGGAAGCCGAAGTACGGCCCGTCACGCGTGATGTCCCAGTCGGCGAGGCCCTTCTCGAAGAACTGCCCAAGCTGCGCCGCTGGGCCCGGGTTCATGAAGGCGGGGTCGGCGATCGTCTGCTTCAGGAAGTCGCCGTGCTTCGAGAGCAGGAACACCGAGTGCGCCGACTTGCGCCACTCGAGCGCTTCTCCTGAGAGCGCGCTGCGGGCGTTGATGAGCTCGCGCGGGGAATACGTGGCGTTGCAGACCTCGCACGCGTCTCCATACTGGTCGGGTGACTTGCAGTTCGGGCAGGTGCCACGAATGAACCGGTCTGACAACCAGCGGCCAGCCTTCGCGTCGTACGGCTGCTCGACGTCTTTCTTGCCGATGGAGCCAGCCTCTTTCGCGCGGCCGTAGATCAGGTTGGCGTAGTGCTGGTTCTCGGGGCTGTTGGTCGACGCGTAGTGATCGTGGCTGATCTGAAAATCGCGAAAGACCGACGTGTGCTCGTCGAACCACTGCGCGATGAACTGCTCGGGCGAGAGGCCCTGCTTGAGCGCGTTGAGCTCGATGGGAGCGCCGTGTTGATCGTCGGCGCAGAGGAAGATCACGTTCTGGCCGAGGCTGCGCAACGCACGAACGTAGATGTCGGTCTGAATGTGCTCGACGAGGTGGCCGAGGTGAATCGGACCATTCGCGTAGGGCAACGCGCAGGTGACGAGGGTTTTCTGGGTCATGACTAGCGCTCCTGCTCTCGGCGAATGACGTGCATCTGGGAGTCCCACGCAGCCGCCTTGCCACAGAGGGTCCAGAAGAGGCGTTCGAGCACGAGGTTGCCGTCGCCGGGTTTGGAACCGCCAAGCTTCAGCGCGAGGTCGGCCTCGGCACAGGCGACGAGCGCGCGGAGCAGGTCCTGACGCCCCCACTGCGCGGCGGCCTGCATGCCCATGAAGGCCGCGTACGGGTGCGGCACCTTCGTCTTCGCGGCCTTCGCGTCGGCTTCGATCTTCGGAAACAGGCGCGCCTGAAAGTCGTTGTAGTTGCGCGGCGGCTTGCCACCCGAGAGCTGCATCATGTTCTCGAAGGCAGCGACGAGCTTGCGAATGATGCTGGTGACGGAGCCGTGAATCGCGAGCGGCGCAGAGCCATGGGCCAGCGCCTCGTCGAGGTACTTGTTGGCGGCCTCGAGGTTGCGCTTCTGAATCGCGTCGGAGAGCTCGAGCCACTCCTCTTCGCGCGCGTGGCCGACGAGCAGCTCGACGTCTTTCTGCGTGATGGTCGGGTTCGACGAGTGCAGCGCCAGCTTCTCGAGCTCACTGGCGAGCAGGCGGAAGTTGCCACCGACGCGATCCTTCAGCGCATCCATCGCGCCGGGCCCCAGCTTCTTCTTGTGCGGCGCGAGCGTCTCGTTGACGAACTCGTTCAGGTCGAGCTTCGCGAGGCTCGAGACGACCTTGAACTCGAGCAGCGTGCCGTGCTCCTTCACGAGCTTGACGAAGGCGCCCTTCGACTCGAGCTCGGTGGCGGCGATGACGAGCACCTGGCCCTTCGCCGGCTTCTTCTCGAGCCAGTCGTTGAGCACCGTGTCGTCGCTCGAGGGAGCAGTGACGTTCTCGGCGACGCAGAAGGCCTGCACGTCTTTGAGGAACTGCACGTCGACATCGGCGAGCACTACCCCGAGCTCGCGCTCCCAGTCGTCGGGCTTGGGCGTACCGGAGGCGGAGGGATCGAGATCACCCACGCCCCAGCCGGCTCGCGCAGCGATCGAGAGGACCCGACGCGCGGCCTCTTTGCGACGGTTCGCCTTCCACGCTTCACGCGCGCGACCGAGCGCATCGGCGCGGCCCTTCTTCGGCGCGAGGAACTCGGGGTCGCGCAGCAGCACGACCTTGCGGCCACCGAACATGGGGAAGGTGGCGAGCTCGGCGGCGATCTCTCGCGGCGCGGCGGCGTCGAGCGTGACGCAGTTGAGGTCGCCCGCTCCACCGGGAACGAGCTTGAGCAGCAGGCGCTCGGCGGCCTTGCGAACGAGAAACTCCTCGCCCACCAGCAGGTAGACGGGAGACTCGTTTCCAGCGTCGAGATCGTTCAGCGCGTCTTCGAGTTCGTCGCTCACGGCGCGCCGTTCTTCTCATGGAGCGTGGCCGATGTCTTCGCTTCGCGACGCTCCAAATGGCGGGCGGCCGGTGGTCACGGCTTGACCCGCCGGCTCGGGCACCACCCTTGCTGCTGGGACCGCCTCATGACGATCTCGAGAGCTGTCGCAGCATTGGCGATTGGCAGTCTGTGCTCCTGTGGCGTGCATGTCGTGACCGAGCCGTCGAACTTCCCCGACGCAGGCATCAGCTGTGACATCGATGGCGGAACAGGCACGGGCTCGCTGGCGGGCGAAGGCGCGTTCGTCGTGCGCTCGGCGTTCCAGCACTTCCAGTCGACCGTCGACAACGACTCGGGCGTCATTCAATCGAGATCGATCAGCATCTCGTTGCGCAGTGAAGCGCTCGGCTGTGGAGCGAGGGCACAGCAACTGCCGCTCGTGGGGCTGTCTCTCTTTGACCCGTCAGGCGTGTACGGGCCGGGTGACTACGTCGCGGGCTCGCAGACGCTGGGCGGCTTCTGCCCCTGTGTGACGGGCGCCGATGGTGGGCGTGGAGCAATCGTCGCCATCGCCAACGAGGATGGAGGCACGCGCCTCGCGACGAGCGGCGTCGTGCGCTTGACGGCGCTCGAGGCGTGCTCTCTTACGGGAACGTTCGACGTCGGCTTCGACAACCTCGACGCTGGCCTCGTCGATGCCGGCCGGCTCACGGGCACCTTCGCGCCGACGTACTGCCCCAAGTAGTCACTCCACCGGGTGCGCTCGACGGCGGAACTGCGCAGGCACCTCGTCGAGCTTCTTCGCCATGCGCACGAGGCCCTCGTCGTCTTCGTAGATCCACGCGGTGGCCTTTGACGCCTTCACGCCGGGCACCCGCCACGGCAGCACGTCGGCGAGCCCGGCCGGAATCACACCAGCCGAGACTCCGGCCGCGCTCATGAGACCCAGGACGAAGCGCGAGAGGCGCTGACCAAAGCGTTTGCCCATCAGCGCCTCGACGAGCCACGTCTCGACCATCACGACACCGACGATCAGCAACGGCGCGCCGACGCAGAGCCAGCCCGCACGCGACTGAAGCCCCAGCGTCTCCATCAGCAGCGCGAGCAGCACCACGCCGAAGAAGGCGGTGAAGAACGCGCTCGCCAGGCAGAGAAGGCGGAACACCTGCGAGAGAACAGAACCGACCGCCGGTCCTCCCGCAAGTTCACGACCCGAATCAGAACTGCGCCCAGCCGGGCACGCGCGGGTACGGGATCGCGTCGCGAATGTTCTGCAGGCCGCAGAGGTAGACGATGAGGCGCTCGAAGCCGAGGCCGAAGCCGGCGTGCGGCACCGAGCCGTAGCG